>JBBQDF010000016.1:0-14013 GCA_038319475.1 Thermoanaerobaculia bacterium | reverse complement strand
CGCGGCCCACCGCCGGAACGCACACGGCCCTTTTTCGGCACGGCGCGCATTAAAACAGACCGAAGAGCCCACGTCGCTTCGAAGTGACCGAAGGCGACGGAGTTATGCTCCTCCGCCGGCCATGCGGAAGACCTGGACTTCTCCCCGCCCCAAGCGCGTGTCGCTCCACCTCTGGGTGTACCGCCACCGCCTTCCGATCTTGATCGCGGTCGGGACGGCCGTGTTCGCGGGACTTCTCGTCGTCGCCTATTTCACGTCGATCGTGGTGTCGCGCTTCGAAGGGCGGCGCTGGAGCCTGCCCTCGCGGATCTATTCCGACATGCTGGCGGTCCGAACCGGCGACGGAGGCTCGCCGGAAAAGCTCGGGGCGAAGCTCGAACGGCTTCTTTACCAGCGCGACGAGGCCGTTCCGTCCCGCCCCGGCCACTACCGGCGCCGCGGCGAGACTGTCGAGCTCTTCACCCGCCGGTTCCGCTATCCGGGACACGATTTTCCCGGTTTTTCGGCGACGGTGCAGTTCTCCGGCGGCCGGGTGGTGTCCGTGCGCGACGAAAAAGGCGCGGCGATCCCCGCCGTGGTCGTGGAACCCGAGCTTCTCGGCTCAGTGTTCGGCGAAGACGTCGAGGACCGGACGCTCGTGCGGCTCGCGGAGGTTCCAAAGACGCTGACGGACGCCATTCTGGTCACCGAGGACCGCGACTTCTACCGTCACGCGGGGGTCTCGATCAGGCGCAGCTTCGGGGCGTTCCTTTCGAACCTGAAAGGCGGGGCGAAGCAGGGTGGCTCGACGCTCACGCAGCAGCTCGTCAAGAACCTGTACCTTTCGCCCGAACGCACGCTCCGGCGCAAGGCGATCGAGGCCGTGCTCGCGATCATCCTCGATGCGCGCTACTCGAAGGAGGAGATCCTCGAAGCGTACTTGAACGAGATTTATCTCGGCCGCGAGGGGGCGATCGCCATCACCGGCGTCGGCGAGGCGGCTCGACACTATTTCGGGAAGGAGGCCGCGGACCTCGACCTGGCGGAGTCGGCGACTCTTGCCGCAATCATCAAGGCGCCGAACGTCTACTCGCCTCTTCGCAATCCCGCTCGGGCGCTCCAGCGCCGCGACCTCGTCCTGCGTCTCATGCGCGAGGAAAAGAAGATCGACGACGCGGCTCTGAATCCCGCCCTGGCCGAGCGGCTCCGTCCCGTTTCCCGCTCCTCGTTCAAGACGAAGGCCCCGCATTTCGTCGACTTCGTGAAGGCGGAGCTGGCCGAGCGCTACGGGGCGAAGCTGAAGACCGAGGGACTTCAGATCTACACGACGCTCGACGTCGACCTGCAGCAGGCGGGACAGCGCGCCGTGACGGACGGCCTGACGGGCCTCGAGAAGAAGTACCGGCGGCTGGCGGAGGCCGCCAAAGAGGCGCCTCTCCAGGGCGCGCTCATCGTGCTCGAACCGCAGACAGGGAACGTGCGTGTCTTAGTCGGCGGCCGCGATTACCGGCGCTCTCAATTCAACCGCGTGACGCAGGCGCATCGGCAGCCCGGATCTCTCTTCAAGCCGTTCGTGTACCTGGCGGCGTTTGCCCGCCGGGATCTTGCGAAACCGGTCACGCCGGCGACGATCTTCGAAGACGCCCCCATCACCGTGGCGTGGGACCGCCAGCAGTCGGAGCAGCAGTGGACGCCTAAGAACTACGACAACTCGTTTCGCGGGCCGATGTCGGCGCGCCAGGCGCTGGAGCTCTCGATCAACATCCCGACCGTGCGTGCGGCGCTCGCGGCCGGGCTTCCTACGGTCCTGGCCACCGCCCGCGCCGCGGGAATCGGGTCCGATCTGCGGCCCTACCCTTCGATGGCGCTCGGCGCATTCGAGATCTCCCCGATGGAGATCGCCTCCGCGTACTCCGTTTTCGCGAACAGCGGCGTCCGCATCGAGCCCAACGCCATCGTCGGAGTGATGAACTCGGACGGGTCCGTGCTCGACCGCAAGGAGACCGCGTTGAAGCCGGCGCTTCCGGCGGACGCCGTCTTCCTTGTCGACTCGCTGCTGCGCGGCGCGGTCGACCGGGGGACGGGGGGCGGCGCGCGCGCCGGGGGAGTCCGCGGAGTGCTCGCCGGGAAGACGGGGACCACCAACGACGGCCGCGATGCGTGGTTCGTGGGCTTCTCGCCGCGATTCCTGGCGGCGGTCTGGGTGGGCTACGACGACAATCGCGCGGTGCACCTCTCCGGCTCGCAGGGCGCCGTCCCACTCTTCGCCGACTTCACGCGCGCGGTTCCCGCGCAGGCGTTCTCGGACACCTTCCCGGTCCCCTCGGACATCGTCACGGCCGACATCGATCCCGGCACGGGCTACCTGGCCGGCCCGTCCTGCCCGCGCCACATGACGGAGGTCTTCATCAGCGGAACGGCCCCCGTCTCGGAGTGTCCGGTGCATCAGTACCGCTCTTATGGAGAGCCGGGGGAACTGCCGGGGTAGGGGCTAGGGGTTGTTCCATGCCGCGAGTCGCTGGAATTGGCGTGGGGTGGAACCTGTTTTTTTAGATGAGGCCGCACGTCCTTTGAGGGGCGCAAATTTCGCTCGGCTCCCGCTTTTCCGCGCCCGAGCGCTTTAAGCCTGGCGCTGACGCCCCGATATAAGCTCAACCGTTCTGAACTTCGCGCCGAAACCTCCATCCTGTCGTCCCGGAGTCGCCGTTCCATGCGGATCCCAGACCCTTCTCCCGTAATCCGTATCCGCGGCGCGCGGACCCACAACCTGAAGGACGTCTCCGTGTCGATCCCGACCGGCCGGATGACCGTCATTACGGGCGTCTCGGGATCGGGGAAGTCTTCGCTCGCCTTCGACACGCTTTACGCGGAGGGGCAGCGCCGGTACGCGGAATCGCTTTCGACCTACGCGCGGCAGTTTCTGGAAAGACTGGACCGCCCCGACGTCGATTCGATCGAGCCCGTCCCTCCCGCGATCGCTCTCGAGCAGAAGAACGGCGTTCGCAATGCCCGCTCTACCGTCGGAACGCAGACCGAGATCCACGATTCGCTGCGGTTGCTCTTCGCCCACGGCGGCACGACGTTCTGTCAGGCCTGCGGGGTACCGGCGGTCCCCGGCGGCGTCGAACGCGCCGTCGACGAGCTCATGACTTCGGAGGCCGGAGCGCGCGTCGTCCTCGTGGCGCCGCTCGGCTGGGATGTGCGCGCGAAGGGCGGCAAGCGGCGGCGCGAGCAGGAGGCGAGGCTTCGCGTGGAGGAGTTGAAGCGCGCGGGCTTTTTTCGCGCGCTCTCTCCCGCCGGCGAGACCGTCGAGCTCGGCGACGACATCCAAAGCCTGCTCGATGCCGACGGGAAGCTGCGCATCGTCGTCGGCCGGTTCATCCTGCGGCCGGAGTCGCGACTCGAGATCGCCGCGGCCGTCGAGACCGGATTCGCGATGGCCGGGTGCCTGACGGCGCACTTCGACGAGCGGGCTCGCACTTTCCGGCGCGGGTTGCACTGTCCGCGGTGCGGCGTCGACTTCCGCGATCCGACCCCGGCACTCTTCGCGTTCAACTCGCCGCTCGGCGCCTGCCAGCCCTGCCAGGGATTCGGGCGCGTCATCGGCGTCGATCTGGACAAAGTCATTCCCGATCCGGGCCAGACGCTCTCCGACCGCCCGATTGCCCCGTGGAACACCCCCGCGTACGAGTCGACCTATGACGATCTGTTCCGCGCGTGCCGGCGATACTCGGTGCGGACCGATGTCCCCGTCGAACGGCTCTCGACGCACGAACGCGAAGTGCTGTACCGCGGGCGGGGCGAGTTCTACGGGATCCACGGCTTCTTCGAATGGCTCGAAACCAAGCGCTACAAGATCCATGTCCGCGTGCTTCTCGCGCGCTATCGCGCTTACACGCTGTGCCCGCAGTGCCGCGGCGCCCGCCTCGGCCCCGCGGCGCTCTCGGTCCTCTTCCGCGACAGGACGATCTCGGAGCTCGCGGAGCTTCCGCTGTCCGACCTTCAGGCGTGGTTCGAGGCCCTGTCCCTCTCTCCCTCCGAGGAGGCGCGGCTCTCCTCCGTCCTCGCGGAGCTCATGGCCCGGATCCGTTACATGAACGACGTCGGGCTCGATTACCTGACCCTCTCCCGGTCCGCGCGCACGCTCTCGGGCGGCGAGGCGCAGCGCATCGGGCTCGCGTCGGCGCTCGGCGGATCGCTGACCGGCACGATGTACGTGCTCGACGAGCCGACGATCGGACTCCATGCCGCGGACACGCGGCGGCTGCTCGGAATTCTCCGGCGCCTCGCGGACCGCGGCAACACGGTCGTTCTCGTCGAGCACGACCCGGAGGTCATCGAGACGGCGGACCACGTGATCGACCTCGGCCCCGGAGCCGGCACTCTCGGCGGCCGGCTGCTCTTCGAAGGCACCCCGCGTGCGCTCGCGCGCGTGCGCTCTTCCGCGACGGGCTCCCAGCTGGCTCGCCGGCTCGCTCGGCCGGACGACTCCGAATTGAACGATAGGCCCGGAGCCGCCGGCCGGAGAGGCCGCATCGTGGCGTTTCGGCGGGCGGAGGGCGCCGTAACCGTCGTCGGCGCCCGCGCGCACAACCTCCGCAACCTGACGGCGCGTTTTCCGCTGGGAAGGCTCGTTTCCGTCTCCGGGGTTTCGGGCTCGGGGAAATCCACTCTCGTGCGCGACATCCTGTACAACTCGTACGCGCGGCGCGTGAAGGGCGTCGTCTCCTGCGACGTCGGCGAGCACGATCGGGTGGAAGGCACATCGTCCGTGATCGACATCCAGTTCGTCGACCAGTCTCCGCTCGGGCGCTCGGCTCGTTCGAACCCGGTGACCTACATGAAGGCGTGGGACGACATCCGCCAGCTGTTCGCGAAGAGCGGCCGCGCGATCACACGCGGCATCATCGCGCGCGACTTCTCGTTCAACTCCGCCGGCGGTCGCTGCGAAGCGTGCAAGGGGACCGGCTGGCAGACGATCGACATGCAGTTTCTGGCGGACGTGACGGTGCGGTGCGAGGCGTGCGACGGGCGGCGTTTTCAAAGCCGGGTGCTCGCCGTGCGGTACAGGGGCCAGAGCATCGGAGACGTGCTCGGCATGACCGTCTCGGATGCGGGCCGTTTCTTCGCGGAGGAACCGCGGATCGGCAAGCGCCTGGCGCCCCTGGTCGAAGTCGGCCTCGGTTACGTGAAGCTCGGCCAGCCGACGGCGACGCTCTCGGGAGGAGAGGCGCAGCGCTTGAAGCTCGCGTCGTTCCTCGACATCCGCCCGGCGACTTCGCGCGGGACTCTTTTCCTCTTCGACGAACCGACGACCGGCCTGCATTCGCTCGATGTCGACCGGTTGCTGACGACCCTGCGGCGCCTGATTTCGCTCGGGCACTCGGTCATCGCCATCGAGCACAACCTTCAGTTTCTGGCGGCGTCCGACTGGCTGATCGATCTCGGCCCTGGGGGCGGCCACGACGGCGGCCAGATCGTCGCGGAAGGCTCGCCGGAGGACGTCCGCCGGGTCGCGGAGAGCGTGACGGGACGGTTTCTCGCGGAGCTCGCTCCGGATTCCCCGGGGCACGGGGCGCGTCCGGCGATCTTCGAAAGACGAAAAACCGAAAACTGAGTCCGGCCCGCTACCTGGTCTTTTTCCGGGCCTCGGTCAAAAAAGCCTGCAGTCGATCTTTTCCCGGGTACCCCTCCATCCGGGCGAGCTCGCGCCCGGAAGCGTCCGCCGCGACGAGCGTGGGAAACGACGTGATGCGGTACTTGTGCTGGAGCGCGTCGATCTCCGCGGTGTTCCTGCCATCCTCCCTCTGGCGGTCAATGACCCGCACCGGAATGAATTCGATGTTGACACGGCGGGCGATCGCGATGTCGTTCCACCCCTCCGCGTCGAGCATCCGGCAAGGCGGGCACCAGGCCGCGGTGAAGTCGTACAGCAGCGGCATCGCGGCGGCGGATGCCGTGCCGGGCGCGGAAGTCATCGGACGCCAGGTCACGAGACTGGATGCCGCGTCTTTCGGGCCTCGGTCCGCGATTCCCGTGACGAGCCGGTAGACGAGCGCGGCCGCTGCTAAAACGAGGAGCAGGAGCGGCACGCGGGTTTGCGGGCCCGTTCGCCGCGGCGAGGCAGCGCTAGTCGGCGCCATAGGAAAACTCCCGGCGGTTGAAGATGACGGTGGCGAGCAGGAGATAGCCAGCCAGAGCCAGAGCGTACCGGCCGGTGGCGGGCTGCATCAGCGCGCCGTGGAGGACCTGGTTCCATTGCGGCTCTGGCGACAGGTTCGCGGAGAGCGACTGGAACGCCCGGACGATGCCCGCCTGCTTTAGACCCATCGCGATCTGCGGAACGATCGCGAGAATGGCGGAGCCCATCACGAAGGCGAGGACGTCGCCGAATCCGCGGAGGAACGTCGAGAAGAACAGGAGCACCGCCGCCATGAGCGCGCCTTTCGGCAGATCCTCGGCGCAGCGAGCGAACGCGGTGGCAGCTGAAAAGCTCGACCCGGCACTCCAGCCGGCCGCATTTCCCACCCGGTCGATGCCCATTGCGAGGAGAAAGGTCAGCGCCAGGTAACCGGTGAGCGCGAGGAGGACGGCGAAGTATCGGCCGAGCAGGTACTCCGCCCGGAGGATCGGGCGGGACAGGATCATCTGGAGAGCCCCGCTCGCGGCATCGCGGGAGACGAGTCCCCCGGCGAGAACGAAGACCGTCAGAAAGGTCGGGCCGTTCCGACCGGCCTGCAGCATCACCGCCGAGAGGATGGCGAGGAGGAGAAGCGTGAGACAGGTGCCGACAGAGCCGAGCTTCTGGGCCATGTACCGCCGGATCGTTTCCGTCATCGGGCGCCCCGGAAGAGACTTTCGAGGTCCGCCGACGAGCGCGCCTCGAAAACGGGGAAGCCCGCCAGTGCGAGCGCTCCGACCGCACGCGCGATGTCCTCGTCACGCGCGGACGCGATGTGGATGGTGCCGTCGGGCTCGCGACGGGCCTCGAACCCCTGCGACGCGAGGAGGAAGGCGGCTTCGGCGGCCCGGGCCGGATCGGTGCGGATGGTCGCCGCCCGGGGCGCGGCATTCGTCCCGCGGAGCGTTTCGATGCCGGCGAGCCGTCCGCGATCCAGAAACGCGACCCGGTCGCACACCCGCTCGACTTCCGCCAGCTGGTGCGAGTTCAGGATGATCGTCGCGCCTCGGGTCTTCGCCTCCAGGATGCGGTCGCGAACGACGGCCACTCCCATCGGGTCCGTCCCCGACGCCGGCTCGTCCAAGAAGAGCAGCTCCGGATCTCCGAAGAGCGCCTGTGCCACGCCGACCCTCTGCAGCATGCCGCGCGAATAGGTGCGCAGCCGCCGGGCGAGCGCGCCCGGATCGAGTCCGACTTTTCCGGCGGCGCCCGAGACCTCGTCGTCTGTGCGCCGGGGATCCCCGCCGGAGAGCCTCCAGTGGCTCTCGAGGAACGCGCGCCCGGTGAGGTCGCGGTCGAACCCGAGGCGTTCGGGCATGTAGCCGCTGCGCGCGCGAACGGAGAGATCGTCGGGCACCAGCCCGTCGATTCGGATCGTGCCGTTGTCCGGCCGGAGGAGTCCGAGCAGGCAGGACAGCAGGGTGGTCTTGCCGGCCCCGTTCGGGCCGATCAGACCGAGTGTCTCGCCCTGTGCGACTTCGAGACTCACACCGTCGAGCGCCTTCGCACGGCGCAGCCCGCGGCCGTAGCTCTTCGAGACGTTTTGAATGGCGATCAAGCCCGCACAGTGTAGACCGCGGGAAAGATCCGGTTGGAGGCGCACCGTCCAATCCCGGGCGGCTCGGCGCTCGACGCTGAACGCTCAACCGTCAACCCTCAACTCTGAACTCTCACTCTCTGTTAGACTCCGCCGTTTTCATGTCACCCGAATGATCGAAGTCCAGAGCCTCACGAAGCGCTACCCGACCGCGGTGGCGGTGTCCGACGTCACATTTTCGGTCCGCCAGGGCGAGATTCTCGGGTTCCTCGGCCCGAACGGCGCCGGGAAGACGACGACGATGCGCGTGCTCACCGGATTTCTGCCTCCGACGTCCGGCACCGCTCGGGTGGCGGGATTCGACATCGTCCGGCAGTCGCGAGAGGCGCGCGCCTCGCTCGGGTATCTGCCGGAATCCGCGGCGCTCTATCCCGAGATGCGGGTCCGCGAATACCTGGTCTTCCGCGCGCGTCTCGAGGGAGTCTTCGGGCCCGAGGTGCGCCGCCGCGTCGACGACGCCATCGGCCGCTGTCTGCTCGAGGATGTCGCCGAACGCAAGATCGACAATCTCTCGAAGGGGTACCGGCAGCGCACCGCGCTGGCCGGCGCTCTCGTGCACCAGCCGCCCGTGCTGATCTTGGACGAGCCGACCGTCGGCCTCGATCCGACGCAGATCATCCGGATCCGGGAAACGATCCGATCTCTCGGACGCGAGCGCGCGGTCCTCCTCTCGACGCACATCCTTCCGGAAGTCGACGCGGTCTGTGACCGGGTGCTGATCATCGACCGCGGCCGGATCGTGGCGGAGGGCACGCCGGAGGAGCTCCGGCGGCGCCTCGCGGGGACCCCCACGGTGCGGGCGGTTTTCCGCGGCACCGTCGACGCGCGGGAAGACCTCGCCGCCCTTCCCGGAGTCCTCGAGGTCGAGGAGTCCGTGTTCGAGGGAGAGACGCGCGTCAAGGTGCATGGCGCGCCGGATTCGAACCTCGCCGAAGAGATCTTCCAGCTCGCCGTCGCGCGCGGATGGGTCCTCCGGGAGCTCGCCCGCGATGCGGTCACTCTCGAAGATGTGTTCGTCCGGTTGACCCACCACGACGACGCGCAAGCCGCGCCGGCCGAGGCGTTGGAAGAACCGGCCTCGCCGGTCGCGAGCCCGTCATGAGGAAGTGGCTCGCGATCGTCGGCCGCGAATGGCGGGCGTACTTCTTCTCGCCGCTCGCCTACGTGATCCTTTCCGCGTTCCTGCTCGTGAACGGCATGATCTTCTACGCGATCCTTTCCTACCTCGCGACGCCGGGCGCCGGCAAAGGACAGGCCCTGATCCTGCTCTTCACCAACACGTACTTCTGGATCTTCAACCTGTTCGTCGTACCGATCATCGCGATGCGCCTCTTCCCGGAAGAGCGGCGGAGCGGGACGATCGAGAGCCTCCTGACCGCGCCCGTGTCGGAGACCGAGGTGGTGCTCGGTAAATGGTTCGGCGCGCTGGGGTTCTTTTTGACCCTCTGGGCACCGACCCTCCTGTACGTCGTCTTCCTGCGCTCGCAGACACGGATCGACATCGGGCCGGTGGCGGCCGGTTATCTCGGCGTGGCGCTGCTCGGCGGATATTTTCTGGCGGTCGGGACGTTCGCGTCGACCCTGACGAAGAACCAGATCGTCGCCGCGATCCTGGCGTTCGGCATGCTGATCCCGATCTTTTCGGTCGGGCTGCTCGAGTCGATCCTGGGCGGCGCCGGCCGCGACGTCATCGGGTACCTGAATCTCTGGGACCACATGGATGAGCTCGCCCGCGGCGTGGTCGACAGCCGCCGGATCATCTACTACGTCTCGGGCGCCGCGTTCTTCCTGTTTCTGGCGACGGTTTCTCTCGCCGCGCGCAAGGAGAACCCCTGAAGCCGGCGGCCGCGCGGGCGAGCGCTTCGACGGTGGCGATCGCCCTGGGGATCGCTCTTTTCGCCGGGGTCAACTGGATCGGCTCCCGGCACTGGTGGCGCGGCGACTGGACCGCCAGCGGGATCTACTCGATCTCGGACACCACGAAGAAGACCGTGGCGAGCCTCACGAAACCGGTGCGCGTGACGGTCTTCATGACGAGACAGTCGCGGCTCTACCAGCCCGTCACCGAGCTCCTGAACCGTTACCGCAGGCTCTCGTCGAAGATCGAGATCGAGTATCTCGACCCGGAGAAGAACCCGCTGCGCGCCAAGGCGCTGGTCGACGAGTTCCAGATCCGCCAGACCACCGTCGTCTTCCGCTCCGGCGACCGGAAGAAATATGTCGACGAAAGCGCGCTGGCGGATTTCGACTTCGGCGGCGCGATGGGGGGCGGCGCGCCCGAGATCAAGGCGTTCAAGGGGGAGGAGGCCTTCACGTCCGCTCTCCTGGACGTCACCGAAACCCGGGTTACGAAGATCTACTTCACGTCGGGACACGGCGAGCCCGCGATCGACGGAGCGGAGCGGGGCCGCGGGTACGCCGACATCAAGGTGGCGCTCGAGCGTCAGAACCGCGCGGTCGCCGCGTGGAGCTCGCTCGGGAAGAGCGACCTCCCGTCCGACGCGAACGTCGTGGTGGTCGCGGGCCCGCGGACGGCGTTTCTGGAGCCGGAGGCCGCGGCGCTCGCGAAGTACCTGGCGGGCGGCGGGCGCGTCATCGTGCTCGCGGACCCCGTCCTTCCCGGCGGAGCCGCTCCCCCGCCCGACCTGGGACTCGGTCCGCTTCTCGCTTCGTACGGCGTGAGGTTAAACAGCGACATCGTCATCGACCCGGAGAAGGCGATCCCGCAGGTGGGTCCCGAGACGCTGATCGCCGACAAATATGGATCGCATCCGATCGTTCGCTCCCTTTCCGCGGAGGCGCTCCCGGTCGTCTTCCCGCTCGCCCGTTCGGTGGCGAAGACCGACAAACCGCCGGCCGGGTTCGTGCAGACGCCTCTGATCGAGACGACCGCCGCCGGCTGGGGAGAAACGTCGCTTTCGAAGCTCGAAGAGGTGAAGAAGGATCCCGCCGACAACGCCGGGCCCGTAACGATCGGCATGGCCGTGTCGCCTTCGGACGAGAAGAAGCCGGGCGCGCGGCTGGTGGTGTTCGGCAACTCGCGCTTCATCGCGAACGGGGCCCTCGCGCAGGCGGGCAATGCGAACCTTTTCTTGAGCTCCGTGGCCTGGCTGGCCGGTCAGGAGCGGCTGGTCGGGATTGCGCCGAAGACTCCCGAACAGGCGTCGCTGTCGATGACGAAGTCGCAGGTCAACCGGATGGGCCTCGCGGCGATTCTCGGGATGCCGCTTTTTGCCGTCCTCCTCGGGGTCTGGGTCTGGTATCGCCGTAGAGACTGAGCCGAGCGTCCCATGTCCTCCCGCAAGATCCTCGTCCTGAGCGGCCTCGTTCTGCTTCTCTTCGGATTCATCTTCCTCTTCGAAAGGAAGATGCCGACGACCGCGGAGGCCGACCAGAAAAAGGAGCTCGTGTGGGACGTGCCGGTCGAACAGGTGGAGACGCTTCGCCTCGAGCGCGCCGGCTCTCCGGCTGTCGAGCTCAAGAAGACGGGGCCCTCCGCGTGGCGGCTCGTTCGCCCCGAGGCCTATCCCGCCGATTCCATGGCGGCTGGCGATCTCGCCGCGCAGCTTGCGAGGCCGCGGCGCGCCGGGAGCGAGTCCGCCGAGGCGCGCCCCGAGGACTACGGCCTCAAGACGCCGGCCACGAAAGCGACGATCGTCTGGAAGGACCCGAAAGCTCCCGGAAAGTCCAAGTCGAGAACGATGGAGTTCGGGGTCGACATTCCAGGGACGGACGCCGTCGCGGCGCGGGCATCCGGAAGCCCGCACGTCTTCTTCGTCGCCTCGTCGGTCGCCGCCGCCGCCCGGAAAACCGCCGCCGAGCTCCGGAGCAAGGACGCGTTTGGCGGTTCCGCCTCGGAGCTGACGAAGATCGACATCGAGCGCGGCCGGGGACGAGTCGCGCTCGCCCGGAAGAACGGGGTCTGGTGGCTGAGCCACCCCGTCGCGGATCTGGCGGACGGGGACTTCTCCCAGCGCTTCGTCGACGAGCTCACCAGCCTCAAAGCCCTCGAGTTCTTAAGCGCCGGCGAGAGGCAGAACCTCGCCGCTTTCGGTCTCGCCCCGCCGCTGTACCGCGTGACGCTCGCCGGGCCGAAGAGCTCGACCACCGTCGATTTCGGCGCGACGCGCTCGGACGGGAACACGGCGTATGCGGGACGGGAAGGGCAGGTGTTCACGGTTCCGAGCTCGATCGTCGAGGAGCTGTCGCGCGAGTCGGTGGTATTTCGCGAGCCCCGCCTCATGCGTTTCGACCGCGCGTCACTCTCATCGGTCGAAGGCACCTTCGGCCAGGAGCGTTTCGCATTTTCCCGAAAGGATTCAGGCTGGGTCGCGGGCACGAAGACGGTGCCGGCGGCGGACGACCTGATGACGGCGCTCCTCGACCTGAAAAGCCGGGGCTTCCTGGATGACGCCGCCGCATCGGCGCTGTCCCCGAGGACGCCCGACGCGACACTCACCCTGAAGCTGACCGGTAACGAGAGCTGGACCGTGAGGCTCTTTTCCGTCCGCACGGACACCGAGGCCGTCGTCAGCGGAAGGCCCGGTGCGTTTGCGCTGCCCGGAGACGCGGTGGGCCGCGTCCGCGAGGCGTTCAAAAAGGCGGCCGGCGGGAAGTAGGCGGGAAGTTTAGAGTCGAGGGTTAAGAGTTCAGAGTGAGAGTTGAGAGTTCGCGATTCCCGATCCGCGCGGGCTCGGCGCCGGGGGTAAGGGCCGACCCATTCCGACGCCCATCACTTTCCGTCTCACCCCTAACCCCTCACCCCTGACGCCTCACGGTTCCCGCTGCTCTTCCGATCCGGCTCACCGCTTCCCGGTCGCGTGGGGGGGGCGCTTGTCCGCTTCCGCCTCGAGCGACGCGATCCGCTTGGCGCGAGCCTTCTCCTTCTCGTCCAGTGTCTTCGTTTTCTTTTCCTTGGCCTTCGAGAACGTCGTCGACAGGGCGAGGAGAAAACCCTTTCCCGACGGAGCCTTCACGCGCCGCGCCGTCGCGCCCCAGAACTTCGTCTTCTTGAAGACCGCTTCCGAGAGGTCCGCGTTCGCGAGATCCGCTCCCGAAAGCGTCGCGCCCGTGAAGTCGGCTCCGATGGCGCGCGCAAAACGGAGGTCCGCCTCCTCGAGGACGGCGCCCTGAAGGTTGGCTCGAACCATCATCGTTCCCGAGAGATCTGTGTCGAACGCGCGGATTCCCGAGAGGTTTGCGCCTTTGAGATTCGCCAGCCGAAAGTTTCCGAGCGAGAGATCCGCGCGCGAGAAGTTGACCCCCTCGGCCGCGGTTTCGGAACAGTCCGCTCCGGCGAACCGGGCCCCGACGAAGGAGTACGGCTTGAGATTCGCCCGTGCCAGGATCGTCTTCGAGAGGTCGGCGTTCTGAAAGTTTGCGCTCTCGAATTTCACCGTCCGCAGGTCGACTTCCGTCAGCTTCGACTCCGCGAACGAGACGTCCTTGCCCTTCGCGCCGAGGAATGCGGCGCCGCGCAACTCCATCTTGCGAAGCCGGGCCCGGTCGAAGTTCGCGTTGCTGAAGTTCGCCTCGACGGCGGATACGAGCTCGAGGTCCGAGTCACTGAAATCCGCGCCGTCGCAGTCCGCCGCGTTCAGCTGCGCCTGCCGCATGTTTGCCTTTAAAAACCGCGCCCGCCTCAAGTCCGCGCCCGACAGGTCCGCGGTCTTCAGGTTCGCGCCCTCGAAGAGCGCGTTAGGGAACGACCCTCGCACGGCCGAGACACCTTCGAAGAAGCAGCGGGAGAAGTTCGCCCCGTCGAAGTGCGCGCCGGCGGTCTTGACGCCCCGGAAGTTCACGTCGGAAAGGTTTGCCCCCGCGAGATTCGCCCCCGTCAGGTCGGACCCTTCGAGCCTCGTGAACGAGAGGTCAGCGCCGGCGAGGTCCGCCCCGTTGAACTTGCACCCCTGGACGGAGGCGGATCGAAACCGGGCGCCCGCGAGGAAGACTTTCGACATGTCTGCGCCGTCGAGCCGGCAGTGCTCGAAAATGGTTCCCGCCGCCGTCGCGCCGACCCAGCGGCAGGCATCGACCGTCGCCCGGGTCAGGTCCGCTCCGTCGAGCTTCGCCCCCGACAGATCCGCCAGGGTGAGGTCCGCCCTGCGCAGGTCCTTTTCGGCGAGGTCCGCGCCGGACAGTTTCGCCTCGGTGAGGTCCGGAGTCACGTTGGCGTTACGGGTCCTCCACCCATTCCACTCGGGCGAGAGGAGGAGTGCCACGTGCTCGGGATTGGGCATTCGCGAATCGATTGTAG
>JBBQDF010000015.1:0-14284 GCA_038319475.1 Thermoanaerobaculia bacterium | reverse complement strand
CGTCCTCCGGAGAAGCGTCGTGGGCGTTCGTGAACAGATTGACGAAGACCTGCTCGAGTTCGCGTGGATCCCCCTCGACCCAGACTGGGCCGTTCGAACCATCCAGGTCGAATGCCAGGCGGCGCGCGCCGAGCGTGGTTTCGACCGACTCCGCGGCGTTCGAAAGGACACGCTTCAAGTCCGTGCGGACGCGGGCCGCCGCGCGGGGCCGCGCGAACTCGAGAAGGTTGTTGACCAGGTGAGCGGCCCGGAACGTCTGTCTCTCCATCTTCTTGAGGATCGCGTAGCGGGGGTCGCCCGGCGCCGTGTCGGCCAGGAGCATCTGCGCGTATGAAGAAAGACCGGCGATCGGCGTGTTCACTTCATGGGCGACGCCGGCCGCGAGCACTCCGAGTGACGCGAGCCGCTCGCGCTCCGAGAGCGCCCGTTCCGCGCGGAGGCGGTCGGTCACGTCGTCGACGAGCACCACTTTGCGCTCCGGCGCGCCCTGAAACGCGGAGACCGAGACGCGCACGTCCCGTTCATCTCCCGCGGCGTTCTGGAATCGCGCCTCCACGGTGTTGTCGGAATCCGTGAACTCCGGAAGCGTCAATCCCGGAATCACCTCTTCGAATCGGCGGCCGTGAAGCTCCGCTTCCGTCCTTCCCACGAGAGCGGCGAACGCGGGGTTCGCCGTGTGCACGCGCTCCTCGGCGTCTAAGACGACGATCCCGGAAGAGGAAGAGCGGATGACGCTCTCCTGGTACTGCTGCAGGGTCCGGATCTCCTCCAGGCGCTCCGCGAGAGCCCCATAGAGCCGCGCATTTTCGTACGCGAGTCCGACCTGCGCCATCACGGCGACTAAGAGCGCCTCGTCCTCGGAGGAGAGGGGAACGCGGCCGTCCTTGTGGCCCACTCCGAGCGCGCCGACGAGCTGCCCGCCGCACCGCATGGCGAGAAACGTGCGATAGCCGGCTTCGTGGAGGCGGGCGGCGCCTTCACCCGGCGCGTCCTCTCCGAAGCCCGGGGCGCGCAGGCGCCACACGTCGGCGGCGAGCAGTTTTTCGCGCAGGAGCCGGGCCTCGGGCAGGGGAAGGACCTTCTCCTCGAGAAGGAAGAGCGCGCACGGGACGACGTGCGTTCCGTCCTCGACCCGCTGGACGATCGCGCGGACCAGCTCCTCGCGCGGGCGCGGGGTGGAGAAATCGCGGGCGACGTCGAGCAGCGCCCGGCGGGCGCGGTACGTGTCGTGATACTGGATTCGTTCCAGGACACCCGTGATGCGCTTTTTCATCGGGACCAGAAGGGAGGCGAGCACGAGCCCGGAGCCGAACGCGATGACGTTCTTTCCTCCCTCAGCCATTCCTTCGAGCGTGCGGTCGAGCAGCGCGTTCAGGAGCACGAACGCCATGCCTCCGAGCACCACCGCGGCGGTCGTCGCGAGCGCTTCGCGCACGAAAATGTCGACGTCCCAGAGGCGCCACCGCAGGATCGCATAGGCGAACGCGAGCGGGATCAACACGAGCGGGATCACCGCAAAATTCGCGAGGAGCGGGGATGACAGGCCGAGAAGTCGCGGCAGAACGTAGAGCAGCAGGAAGGGAGCGAGACCGACCGTCACCCCGAGCCCGATCCAGCGGATCTGTTTTTCAGCGACCGCGTCGCCTCGCGAGCTCTGGAGCAGGCGGCCCACGCGAATGAGGATGGCCGCGGCAGATGCCGCGAAAAGGAGGAGCCAGAAACGCGTCGCCCACTCGAGAAGGCTCGCCGGATTCCCGACCCGGAGAAAGAACGGTCCCTCCTGCAGAACGAGGTAGACCGCTCCGGGAAGGTACAGCAGCGGGATCAGGTTCCGCCGGGCCACGGGCCTCGGGAAGATCAGAAAGAAGTGGAGGAGAAGGGCCGGAAGGATCGCTCGATATGCATCTTCCGTCAGGAGAAAGGCGCGCCAGGCTCCGTCCCGGGGCCCCGCCGGCGTGATCGCGTACACCGCGAAGGAGGCGAGGCAGATCGCGCAGAAGACGCGCGCGGCGGCCGAGCGGTCGCGCGCGACGGTGAAAAGGCCGATGGTCAGATAGAGCAGGCCGACGAACGCAAGGAAGACATACGGCCAGTCGGGGCGCGCCGTGGCCTTCCCGAGAAGGACTTCGCGGATCTCGCTGTGCCGCTCAACAAGGAGCCGGTGGGGAAACGGCTTTCTCCCCAGCGTCCGATCCGGCTCGGGGATCGAGGCCGCGGTCCGCCCGTCGGCGGTGATCAGCCGATCTCCGGAGGCGAGTCCCGCCCGCGCCGCGGCGCTGTCCCTTTCGACTGTCTCGACGAACAGGCCGCCGCCGGCCGGCCGGCTTTCAAACCCGGCGCGGGTAAAGCTTTCGACCTTGCGGCTGAACGACAGAAACGCAATCGCCAGCGTTCCCGCGCCCACTAAAACGGCAAGCGCAGTCAAAACGCCTCGCAAGAGTCCGGATTGGGGTCGAGTCACAGGTCTTTCAATTCAGCAAACCGAATGCCACGGACCGCAAACGGGAAGGACAGAGCAATTACTGTAACCTCAGTGACTTAGATGGTTTAGGAATCCAGACCGCCTAACGAAAATTCAAAGCCTTGGATACGCTCCATTTTTTCGCAGGCCTGCCCTCCCGACCAGGACCGACCTGCAGAGAGCCGCAACTTCGCCACGGTGGAGGCCAAGCTCGCCCCGAGAGAAGTCTCCCGCCCAGAGGGAGGGAGGAGGCTCTCGGGGCGGGAGCCGCAGCGAACGGAGGGACGAGGCGAGCGGTCGAGCCTGCAGGCGAGCCGCTCGCCGGCGCGTGAGCGCGTCCCGGAGAGAGCGGAGGCGACGGCAGGCGACGGTTTAGAACGCGATCGCAAGCCCGCCCAGCAGGCGATTGCTGACGGGCGGATCTTCACGTTCTTTCGAAGCGGTGCTGCGCGCGGATTCGAGCGCCATCAGGAGCTTGCAGTCGGACCCGAACGGGGTGAGCCCGATGACGGAGAGGTCCTGAGCAATCGAGATCGCAATTTTGTCCGACTGGTTCAGGTGAATTCCGGAAGGCGTCGAGAGCTGCTGGCGGGCTCCCCGGAGCAGCAACGCGATGCCCGTCCGGGTGGGGACGATCTCGACGCCCGCGCGCGCCGTCCAGAAGCGGCCGCGATTGTCGTCGATCCCGAAGAGGCGAGCGGAGGTCTGGGCAACCTGTCCGTCGATCGTTCCGTACCGGACGCCGACGGTGCCCGACACCGTATCGCTCAACCGGTGTGTCAGCGTTCCCTGATACTGACGCAGCACGTTGCCATCGAAGAGGTAGACGCTGTCGAAGTCGGTCAGGAAATCGCCTTCGAAAAACGCGCGCACCGCCTCGTTGACCCGTTGATTGGAGGCTTCGAGCCGGAAGGTTGCGCCCTGCGCTCCCCGGCGCTCGAGGCCGAACGAGAACGCTTTGCGAGACGTCGCTTCGCTAGACTCCTCGATTGAGGCGACGAGCGGCAGAACGGTCGTCGCGATGGCCGTCGACTCCGCGACGCGGTACAGCCCGCGGACAAACAGATACGTCTGGTCCCCGACGTTGTATCGGGCGGCGATCCGCGGCGCGACGCCATATCCGCCGGAGAGGTATCGGGCCACGACCCCGCCCTCGAGCTCACCGCGGGAAAAAACGCGGGTCGACGCCGCCGCGGCGAGGTCCGCGTCCGGCGCCGAAAGGAGAAGCGCGCCGTCGGTGCCGACCGCGGAGGCGCCGATCGTGCCCTCCCGGTGGCGATAGGTCATCGATAGCGAGGAACCTGGTGAGTCTCCGGCCGCGCGGGCATACCGTGCCTTGACCTCCCAGGTCCGGGAGGCGAGGGGGAAGAAGGAGGTGCCGGCGGAGGTCGCGCGGTAGAGGTTCGTTTCGTCCACGTAGCGCGCGGCAACCGACTCGACGTGCCCTTCCTCTTCGCCGCGGCTCCAGCTCACCGCATGGCTTTGAAGGCTCGCCGGGCGGTCGTCGCTGAACGACAGCGTGTGCCGCCGGCTGGCGACGCGCACGTGGTCGGCATCGGCCGCTGAGAGATCCACAGAGACGCCGGCGGAGTTTCCCGTCGCACGCGAGGGATCGGCGATGACACCCGCGCCGTCGCTCAAGGCGGCGTAGTCGCCACGCAGATCGTATTTCCAGCCGTTCGGCAGCCCCCCGCGAACTCCGACCGAGCTGCGGGACAGCGAAGCGTCCGTGGACATGCCGGCGATGGAGCGGACCTCGCCGCCCACGGCGCGGTCGATACGCAGGCGATCGCCGCCGGCCAGTGCCGGAAGCGACGAGGGACCGTCCTCCTCGAGCGAGATCTCACGCAGGACGTCGGCGGGGACGCGGTCGCGGAGCTCCCACACGCTCGATGCCGCCGGACCCTCGCCCGGCGGCGCGGGTCCCCGCACCTGGAGCTGAATTCGCACCGCCGACAGAGCGCCCGTCAGCGAGGGATGCCAGATTCGGATCAGGGCGGGCAGGAAGCCCCGTTTGTAGGCGACCAGGTCGTAGACCCCGACCGGAGCCGAGGCCACGACGAAGGTCCCGTCCGGCGCGGTGCGCGAGCGGGTGAGAGACGTGTCGCCGAGGTTGTAGAAAACGACGAGAGCGTCGGAGATGGGCTTCTGAAGGTGGCTGACCACCCCTGAAATCGGAGGAGCCGGGGGCTCAGCGGTCGCCGATCCCGGGCCGAGCAACGGGATCAGAAGGACGAGGAATACGGGAAAGAATCGTCTCATACTGTCGGACCCAACGGTCCGGCTTCCAAGTATATGCCCCCGAAAATTGCGGGGTCAACCGGTTCAGCCGCTCTGGAGCCGACGCATCCCCGAACGCCGGACCGCCACGGTTCGCCGGGCCCCTCGAGGCCGCCGGCTGCCGGCCCACCCGACCGCGCCGGGCGGGCTTTTTCGTCCTCCACCTGGCGCCTCTCATCCGGACAAGCCTCTATCTCTCCGACTCCGGGGAGGCTACCGGCGCTCTCCGGAAAAAAGGTTGCGCAGGATGTGCCCGGCAATCGCCGGATTCTCCTTTAGCCGGCGCATCGAGTACCCGTACCACGATCGCCCGTACGGGACGTAGACGCGCAGGCGGTGCCCCGAGGCGACCAGGCGGCGGCGCAGACCGCCCGCGACCCCGAGCAGCATCTGAAACTCGTAGGCCTCGCGGGGGAGGGCGAGCCGCCGGATCGTGCCGAGAGCGCGTTCGACGAGCGTCTGGTCGTGGGTCGCGATCCCGACGTAGCAACCCGCGCCGAGAAGATCGTCCACCATCGCCGCATAGTTGTCCCGGATCTCCTCGCCGCCCTGGTAGGCGATCGCGGGCGGCTCCACGTAAATGCCCTTGCACACCCGGACGTTTCCTGAGACGGCGATGACGCGCGCGGCGTCCGGGCGGCTGCGATGGAGATAGGCCTGCAGGACGATGCCGACCTTGCTCGTTCGCTCACGCGCCTCGAGGTAGATCCGGATGGTCTCCTCGGTCACGGACGAATCCTCCATGTCGATGCGCACGAAGGTGTCATGCGCCGCGGCCGCCTCGAGGATGCGCGCAAACTGCCGTCGGCAGTGCGAGGGATCGAGTTTCAGACCGAGGGCGCTTAATTTCACGGAAATGTTGGAATCGAGCTTCTCGGCTGCGAGACTGTCGAGCGCGCGGCTGTACTCGAAGACCGTTTCCTCCGTCTCTTCCGGCCGTGTCACGTCCTCGCCGAGCACGTCGAGAGTCGCCATGCATCCCTCGGCATTCAATTGTCGGACGACGGCGAGAGCCTCGGCGAGCGTCTCCCCGGCCACGTAGCGCGACGAGAAGACGCGGACGAGGCGCCTCGGAACGAGGGGCAGAGTCCGGACGATCAGCGAGTTCACGGCCTTCATGCGGGCGCTATCCCACCGTCGAGCCCCGAGGGTTCCGCGATCCCATCGTCGCGCGTCGCGCGGGCGAAGCAGCGCACCTCGACGACGCGCGCACCCGACGCGAGCAGGACCCGCGCGCATTCGCGTGCGGTGGCGCCGGACGTGGCGACGTCATCCACCAGCAGAATGCTCTCGGGCGCGCGGCCCCGGGCCGCAAAAGCGCCGCGGACGTTTCCACCGCGCAGGCGAGCCGGAAGTCCGCTCTGCCTGCGGGTGGCTCGCACCTTGACGAGCCTCCCCGCCCGGAACGGTCGGCTGAGAATGGCCGCCACGGCATCGCCGAGAAGCTCCGCGGGATGGTCTCGGCGCAGCCGCGAGAGGCGTGTGGCCGGGACGGGTACGATCTCGTCGAAGTCGTGAGCGGCCGGAAGGTCGCACATGGGTCGTGCGAGGTGCGGGGCGAGGAAGGCGGCGCCCCGGAACTTGAACGCGATCAGCAGCTCCCGGGCGACGCCGCGATACGGGGCCGCCGACTGGAGGCGGAGAAACGGCGGAGGGCTGATCGTGCAGCGGCCGCACACCTCGGCGTCGAGCGCGGGCAGAGGGTCGTCGCAACGACGGCATCCTCGTGGCGGACCCGGCAGCTCGCTCCAGCAGCCGTCGCAGACTCCGCCCGCGCGAATCCTTTCGACCGGTTGCGTTCCGCACGAGAGGCAGACGGAGGGGAAAAGCAGCGAGGCGGTGAGCCGAAAAATCCGTCCCGGCTTCGCGGTCCGCGATTCGGGCTCCGCCTCCGTAGACATGGAAGGCGGATTGTAGTCCCGCCCCGCGGCCGCCGGACATCGCGTGTTCTACCTGTTTCTCGAGGCGGGCGGAGAGTGCCCGGATGCGCTCGCGGCGCGGCCGGCATGAACGTCTTTGAGGCTAGACTTCGCGTGGGAGGTGGCGATGTTCCAGCGGGTCCGTTTTCTGATGCTCGCGGGGGTCCTGCTCTCGTGCGGCGTCCACGCGCACGCGCAGAGCTGGGGTCTTGGAGCCGCGCTCGGCACTGTCAACGACGTCTCGCACCGATTCTCGGCCGACGAATTCCGGTCCAGAAATCTTTCCGTGTGGGGCGAATTCGCACTCGAGGAGCGCGTTCAGCTCCGCGGGACCTGGGGATCGCTCAACACGACCGGAGGCAACTCCGGGCGCGTCGTGACGGACGGCGCGGGAGTCAATTTTCTCGCTCCGGAGCTGCACAGCCGCGTCGATTACGGAACGATCGGCATTTCGTACGAGTTCTGGGAAGGCGACTACACCTCCGGGCTGTTCGGGGGCATCGGGGGATACCGCATCCACCCCGGCGCCGCGCCGGCCGGGTTCGAGTCGTTCACCGACCCCAGGGCGACGGTCCTCGGGGGACACGTGGGTGTCGACGGCTCTCTGAGGGTCTGGCGGCGGCTCTTTCTCGTCGGCCGTTTGACGGTCCACGCCTTCAAATCTGGAGCTTCCCGCGCGATTCTGACGGCGGACGGCGGAGCGATGTATCGGTTTTAGTAGGGAGCGTTTAGCGTTCCGCGTTCAGACGAGTTCCTGGAAATGGCGGGCGTCCGCCCGGCTTTCGCCGGACGGATCGGCCGGTTGGCCTGAAAGGTGGGCTGCCTAGGAGCGGGGGAAGAAACGGGGCCGGACCCGCACGCGTGGCGCACGGTCCGGTTGTATGGGGGTTTTTGCGGCGGGAGAGATCCAGTTGTTCCACATAGCTTGTTCCGGAGAAAAGCAACAAAGGTGCCAACCGACCACGCGAGGCGGCGCCCGGACCGCTCAGAGGTTTCGCGCCTTCTGACGGCCTGATCCTCCTCCGACCGGCGGCCTCGCTGCCCGCCCCGGGCCGCTACTTTTTCTCGGGCGGCTCCATTTCGATGATGAGCGGGAGGAGCGTCGACTCTTTCTTCGACGACAGCGAAATGTGTGTCCGGGTCCGAGTGACACCCTTGATCGACAGCAGCCGCCGTTGAAGAAAGTCGGCGAGCGCGGTCGTGTCGGCGGCCTTCACCTTCAGGCGGTAGGCGTACTCTCCGGCGAGGTAATGGCACTCCTGGACCCCAAGGAGCTTCTCGAGGTCGTCGACGAATCCCTTTTCGAACCGGGGGTGTTCGAGGGCGACGTCGACGTAGGCCGTGAGGGGGAAACCCATTTTCTCGTGATCGAGCAGGGCCACGAAGCCCTTGATCATGCCGTGACGCTCCATCTTCTTGATGCGCTCGTTGACGGATGGCGTCGTCAGGCCGACCGCGCCGGCAATTTTGGCCTGCGACAGCTTGCCGTTGCGCTGGAGCATGTCCAGGATCCGGAGATCGATGTCGTCGATCGTCATGTCTCCTCACGCTCCGCTGCCTTATAAGATTAGAGGCCCATCCGGTAGCGCCTAATAATATTAGACCATATGCACCTGTCAATGGGAGATTTCGAGGCTCGCTATAATCCGGCGCCGGCATGAAGAAACGCGACTACTACGAGGTCCTGGGGGTCGCGCGGGGCGCCTCCGAGGCAGACATCAAGAAGGCTTACCGCCGTCTGGCCCGCAAACTCCATCCCGACGTGAACCCGGGGGATAAGAACGCTCAGAGGAAGTTCCAGGAGGTGCAGGAGGCTTACGACGTGCTCCGCGAACAGGACAAGAGGCGCGCCTACGACCGGTTCGGTCACGCGGGGCCATCCGGGGGGTTCGATCCCGGGGCGGCGCGGCAGGATCGGCGGGGCGGCGCGGGCCCGCCTCCCCCCGGCGGCGGCTCGCCTTTCGAGAGTTTTCAGTTCGACCCCGCGGACTTAGGCGACATCTTCGGGAACCTCTTCGGTGGGGGCGGAGCCCGCGGGCGCGTGCGGGAGCAGGGGGAAGACGGCTCCGGAAGCATCGAGATTCCGTTTCGAGACGCCATCCTTGGAGGGTTCGCCTCTCTGTCCCTCCGCCGCGAGAAGGAATGCGCGCGCTGCGAGGGCAAGGGACGGCAGGGCCGCGAGATCTGCCCGGTCTGCCGGGGGTCCGGACGCGTGGCGGAGGCGGAAACGGTGAAGATCCGGATTCCGGAAGGGACGGAAAACGGCGGAACGATCCGAATTCCGGGGAAGGGCTCCGAAGGCTCGCGCGGCGGTCCCGCCGGAGACCTGTACGTGACGGTCCGTGTCGCGCCGCACCCGTACTTCGAGCGGCTCGGCGACGACGTCCACGGGATCCTCCCCGTCACGGTCAAGGAGGCGTACGCCGGCGCGGAAATCGACGTCCCGACCGTGCACGGGTTGCGCCGCGCCCGAATTCCCGCCGGATCGCAGGGCCGCCAGAAGTTCCGACTGCGGGGCCAGGGCGTCAAGAACCCGAGGACGGGCCAGACCGGGGACCATATCTACACGATACGGATCATGCTCCCGCGGACGGAGACGCCGGCCGGCGTGGACGCGGCGACCCTTCTCGATTCGCTCTACGAGAAGCCGGTGAGGGCGGATCTGCCGAAAGGGCTTTAGCTTTCAGCTCTCGGCTTTGACTTCATCAGCACCTTACCTGTCCCGCCTCGGGTTGAATATCTGGTCCGGGGCCCTCGAGAAAGGTCACGAAGAGACAGCTGAAACTCAGACTGACAACCGGAGCGATAAACCTGGTGGCTGAGAGCTGAGAGCTCTCAGTCAGTTCTTCGTCGCCATCTCCTGGACGAGCTGCATCGCCTTCTCGACGGACATCTCGTCCGTGACGGCCACCGCGCGCGCCGCGGACCACTTGCCCGAGACGACGTCGTACCGGATGAACTTCACGGACTTCTCCTCCGACCAGATGAGGGTCGGGTTGTAAGTCGGGCCGACGATCGTGAAAATCTTGCTCGCGGGCTCTGACGGAAGATTCATGGCCACCGGCCCCTGCATGGTGATGCCGACCACCGGAATCCGGCGGCGAAGAGCGGTCTTCGCGCTCGGTCCCGCGGTTCCGAGATCCGTCGGGAATCCGATGCGGGCGACGTACTGGCGCTTGGTCGCCAGGTCCGCAAAGCTCGCCAGAATCCCGCCGCCAGGACCTTCGAGCTGCAGGCTCGGATACATGTAGGCGCCCGCGGGAACGTCGTCGTACGAGGTCGGAGCGTCACCGCCGCCGACCATGGACGGGAGGTCGTACACGGGAACGTCGTTCGCGCTCGTGTCCTCATCCAGGAAGATCGGCGCGTAACGCGCCTGCGCGTACTGCGACTCTTCCCACCAGATCACCGACAGAAGCGAGCGAGTTTTCCAGGCGTCCTTGCCGTTCTCATCCAGCCAGTGCACGACCTGGTGCGACAGGAGCATCCTGGGGTTGTAGGCGTGCGCGAAGCCGAGGTTCGGGAGAAGGTCGAGTTGTTTCCACGCGCCCTGGCGGAAAACGCCGAGGTGCAGGACGTTTAAGACCGACAGCTCTTCCTTCCACAGCAGGACGAGGGAAGCGCTCTGCTCGTCAAACGCGAGGTCGAGGTTCAACTTGGGATTGCGGGACGTCGTGTTCGGGATGATTCCGAGCGCGCGCTTTCCATTCTGCGCGAGCGAGGTCCACTCGATCAGGTTGTCGTCCGGCCGGATTCCGGCGGCCGAAACCGCGAGGTCCGCGGCGGTTCCCGACCGGACCGTGTAGACGGTGCCGTCCGGCGCCAGGAGAGATTTCTCTTCCGACCGCGCGGTGCCGGCCGCGAGAACGAGCGCGGCGGCGAAAAGGGAAACGAAGGTCGAGCGCCGGCGGTTCATCTCAGGCTCTCAGGTTGATGACTTCCATCAGGCTGATCTGACGGAGATAGTGCTTGAGCGCCGGGAAGCTCGGATAGAAGCTCGCGAGCGCCTCGTAATGTTCGTCGGCCTGGGACTCGCGTCCCATCTCGGAATACGTCTCGGCCAGCAGGTAATGCGAGTTCTTGACGACGTCGTCCCGGCCGAACTCCTTGCCGAGGCCGAGCGCGCGGATTCCCCAGCTCTCCGCGTCGTCCAGCCGGTTTCTTTTGACATGCGCGAAACAAAGGTCGAGCGAGGGGTAGTCCATCGCCTGGCGGGCGCCGAGCCGGTCGAGGACCGAGAGCGACCGCTCGACGAGCGGAACGCCCACGTCCATCCGGTCGAGCGCGATGTGGCAATAACCCAGATTGTCGGCGGCCACCGCCGCCTGCCGCGACAGGCTCTCGCCCTCTGACTCGAGACGCTCGAGCGCCTCCTCGAAGAGGGTCTTCGCGGCTTCGAAGCGACTCTCATGGAGCTCGAGGCTCGCCAGCAGATTGAGCGAGGTCCCGGTCAGCTCTTCCTCGCCGAGGTCCCGCGCCTTTGAGAGCGCCGTCTGCGCGTAGAAACGGGCCTTCGAGTACTCGCCGCGGGCCTCGTGCGCGTTGGCAGAAACGTACGCCGCCAGCACGCCGTTGTAACTCGACGGGCTGCGCAGCAGCACTTCCTTCAGGCGCGACAGGTCGAAATCCTGCCGGTCCATTTCGATCAGCGTGGTCGCGCGGTTGCAGGTGAAGAGGTCCTCGAGGTCGCGGTCTTTCCACGCGCGCGAAAGCGACAGCGCGTCGTCGTAGAGGGTGAGCGCGCGCTCGTAGTCACCGGCCCAGATCGCCTCGCGGGCGGTCTTGCGGAGAAACTCGAGGTGCTTTCGGCGTTCGCTCATCGGTTGTCGCGGCTCATGAAAAGTCCGGTCGGAGGAATCGTCTGAGATGTTCGAATCATTCTCCGGGACGGGTCTCCTAAACTCAAGATCTATCTTCGCCTTCCGGGCCGCCCGCCGGAGTCTCCGCCTTCTCCTGGGCTTCCGTTTCCTGCTTTTCCTGCTGCTGGAGCATCTTTTTGAACCGGACGAAGTCGCGCACCTCGCGCTGTCCGTCGGGTGAAAGCCCCTCGAAATCGGAGACGAGTTCGCGCGCCTCCGCCTCCGAGGCGGCCTGCGTTTCGCCGAAAAACTCGCCCATCTTGAGGTCGAACACCTGCAGGATCTTGAAGAGCGTGTCGAGCCCGACCTTGTACTCGCCCTGTTCCATCCGGGACAGGTCCGACTGCGCAACGCCGATCTTTTCCGAGAGCTCCGTCTGTGTCAGCCGGCGGCCCTTCCGCAGCTCGCGGATGCGGGAGCCCACCAGGTGAATCTTGCGTGGCGAGAGCGGGGAAGACATGGAAGAGGGCCTTTGCCTTTACTTTGTCTGGTTTCTGTGCCGACCGTGAACAGCCCCGACGAGACGTTTCGAGTCGGATCCCGACAGAGGTCGAAGCGGGAAAAGGATGCTATTGCACCATAAGCTCAGGTCACTATAATCCCCGACCCTCTCCGCATGTCAAGCGACAAGCCTCTTTCCGCCCGGATTTTCCTCCTGAAGGAGATGGTGGTCCGCGACTTGAAGTCGCGGTACGCGGGCTCGGGGCTGGGAGTCCTCTGGGCCTTTGCTCTGCCGGTGCTCTGGATGTTTCTCTACACGGCGGTCTTCGCGGTGATCCTCCGGGCGCCCGTCGAAAAGGGCTACGCCAGCTTCCCCGAGTTCCTGATGGCGGGGCTGCTCCCCTGGATGGCTATTTCCGAGGGAATCTCACGGTCGTCCTCGGCGCTGACCGACAACGCCGCGATGGTCAAGAAGACCGTGTTTCCGATCGAAACCCTGATCCTGTCGGTCATTCTCGCGGCGGTCGTCAACCAGGTGATCGGTTTTCTGGTGTACGCCGTCTACGTGGCCCTGGTCGGGCATTTCTCGTTCGGATGGACGCTCCTGGCCCTCCCGGCCCTCCTCCTGCAGGTGCTTCTGACGTTCGGCGCCGGGTGCATTGCGGCCACCGTCACGACTTTCCTGCGTGACGCGGCGCAGGCAATCTCGATCGGGCTCACGGTCGTTTTCTGGGCGACGCCGATCGTCTACCCGGCCGCGCTCGTCCCGGCGCGGTTCCGGCCGATTCTCGCCGCCAACCCGATCACCCACCTGACCGAGTGGTACCGCCGCGCCTTCACCCTGCACACGCTTCCCGACGCCCGGTCCGCCCTTTATCTCGTCGTCTGCGCCGTCGCGGCCGCCGCGGTCGGCTCCGCGCTTTTTTTTCGCGCCCGCCCCCATTTTGCCGATCTGATTTGAGGGGCGGCCGGGAAGAAGCGGGGACGCGTCGCCGTTGGCCGGTCCGAACCGGCTCATCCATACCCGTCATCGAGGAGGTTTCGTGAACAGGATTCCGTCGAATCTGACTGCGCTCGCGGCGGCCGCCGCCGCCTTCGTCGGCATCTGGGCGTGCACCAGCTCCCCGTCTCCGGCGCCCGCCCGGTCCGGCGCCTCTTCGACGCTGCCGGCCGGAAATCTGACCCCGACGCCCTCCGCTCGCAGGCGCGTGAACCCGAACGTGATCGAGGAGGACGAGACCCACTTCGTCGAGCGGTTCCCCAGGAAGGAGTACATCCGGGTCGACGAACGTCACATCAAGAGCCCGATCGTCCCCCTCCCGGTGGAGTTCTTCCGGGAGGACGAGAACTACTACTACGTGTGGACGCCGAAGCTCCTCCCCGAGCAGATCGCCGCGGCGGAGAACGCCCATCGCGGCGTCACGCCGACACCGATCCCGCCGGAGCGGACTCCCGTTGCGCCGCTCGCGGACTTCGAGGACATCCCCGCCATACGCGCCGCGACCCCCCTCCGATTCGAGGAGCTGGCGAACACGGGTCTGCCCGGGGAGGGGCTGTGGAGAGCAAACTTCGTCATCGCCGACATGAACGGCGACGGAATCCCCGACATCATCGCGCCTCCCGCGCGCCTCGGGGGTGACGGGAAGCCGCACGTGTGGCTGGGCGACGGAAAGGGCCACTTCACGTCGTGGGCTCTCTCCTTCGTCGAAGAGGGCAGGAAGCGGCCGGATTTCGCGGTCGACTACGGCGGAATCGCCGTCGGCGACATCGACGGCGACGGCAAGATGGACATCGTGACCGCGTCGCACAACGGCGGATTAGTCGCCCTCTTCGGCGACGGCTCCGGCGGCTTTACGGCTTCCCGTCGCGGGCTTCCTCAGCGCGATTTCTCGAGCCAGGCCGTTGCCTTAGTCGACGTCGACGGGGACGGCCGGCTCGACATCGTGGCCTCGCGGGACATCCTGGACAACTCCGGCGAGGCGGTCGATTTAAACCAGGTGCGCACGTATGTCTATCGCTCCCCCCGGGCATTCGAGTTGCGGAGCCAGAGCCTCCCGGGAGCGGCTTACTCCTATTCGATGAACGTCTGGGACTACGACCGCGACGGGAAAGTGGACCTGCTCACGGGAAGCCACGTGTTCGCCGCGCAGACCCTCCTCTGGAAAAACGGCGGGAAGGGGTCTTTTCTCCCGATCGCGTTTCCGGAGCTCGAGTCTTACGCCTTTCACTTTTCGACGCGGCCCGGGACCTTCGGGCCCGCTAAATTGCCTGCCTTCGTGGACGCCTACAGCAAGTTCATGCAGGAGCCGCTCCGAAACGCGCTC
>JBBQDF010000014.1:0-14380 GCA_038319475.1 Thermoanaerobaculia bacterium | reverse complement strand
GGCAATTTTTCCGTTCGGTCGCGCTGTCGGACTCTCCGCCGGTCCACCGGATCGAAATCGCCGCCGACAGCGCCGCCGCGCTCGAGGTGAATTCACAGACTCTTCGCGCCTGGAAGAACCTCGTCGCGGAGACGGGCGCGCTCTTCGGGGCGCGACACTATCGGCACTACGATTTCCTGCTCACCCTGTCTGATGCGGTCGCTCACTTCGGCCTCGAGCATCACGAGTCGAGCGACGATCGCGTGGCCGAGCGCTCGCTTCTCGACGAGGACAAGCGGAAGGCGAATCTGGCCGACCTTCTGTCGCACGAGATGGTGCACTCGTGGAACGGAAAGTACCGGCGCCCGGCGGGGCTCATGCCGGGCCATTTTGATGAGCCGATGCGCGGCGAGCTTCTCTGGGTCTACGAAGGGCTGACCCAGTACCTGGGCGAAATTCTCGCCGCCCGCACGGGCAACGTGACCAACGATCAGTACCGCGAGAGCCTCGCGATGACCGCCGCCGACATGGAGACGACCAGGGGCCGCGCCTGGCGGCCGCTCGCGGACACCGCGGTGGCCGCGCAGATCCTTTACGGCGCGCGCGCCGACTGGGCCGCCTGGCGCCGAGGAGTGGACTTCTACCCCGAGAGCAATCTGCTCTGGCTCGAGACGGACACACTCATCCGACGGGAGACGCACGCCAAGAAGAGCCTGGACGACTTCTGCCGCCTCTTTTTCGGAGGGGCGAGCGGGGGCCCGGCCGTCCTTCCCTACACCGCCGACGACGTCTTCACCGCGTTGAACCAGGTCGCACCCCACGACTGGAAGCGCTTCTGGAACGAGCGCCTCCAGTCGACCTCTTCGGAGGCGCCCGTGAACGGAATCCTCGCGAGCGGCTGGAAGCTGGCCTGGACAGACGCCCCCTCCGACACTCAGCGCGCGCGGGAAGAGGCCGGGAAAATCACCGACGTGCGGTATTCCCTCGGATTCGCGGTTCGCGAGGACGGCACGATTCCCGATGTCGTCCCCGACTCCCCCGCCGCCCGCGCGGGCGCCGGGCCCGGGATGCGCCTGGTCGCCGTCAACGGCAGGAAGTGGAGCCGTGAGTCGCTCCGTCAGGCCATTCGGGGGTCCCGCGCGGCGTCCGTCGAGCTGCTGATCGAGAACGGGGATTTCTTCCGCACTTACAGACTCGAATACTCCGGCGGGGAGAGGTATCCGCGCCTGGAACGCGACCCGGGCCAGCGCGACGTCCTGACTTCGATCCTGCGCCCGCTCGCCACTTCGGCCCGCGCGAAATAGGGGTGCGGCGAACCCGAACCAGAGGCCGCGCCGGCCAGGTTCTGGCAGGAGCCGGCCTCCTGGCCCTGCTCGCGATCGCCGGCTTTTTCGCCCTCCTCCTTTCGACCTTTCCGGCCAGGAGCGGAAAGGTCCGCGTCTTTGGCCTCCGGGCCCCGATTCGCATCGTCACCGATCCGCGCGGCATCCCGACGATCCGGGCCGAAAGCTTCGAAGACGCGCTCTTCGGCCTCGGGTGGGCCCATGCGCGCGACAGGCTGTGGCAGATGGAACTGCAGCGGCGGGTGGGCTCGGGCCGGCTCGCGGAGGCCCTCGGAGCGAAGCTGCTTCCGACCGATCGTTTTCTCCGGACGGTCGGTTTCCGCCGCGCCGCGGAGGCCGCTCTCCGCGCGCTGTCTCTCCCGGCGCGGCGCCTCGTGTCGGCCTATCGGTCCGGAGTCAATGCCTGCCTCGAATCGAGCATGGCGCGTCCGATCGAGACCACGATCCTGCGTATCTCCGTCGCGCCGTTCGACGACGTCGACTGTCTCGTCTGGTCGAAGCTCATGGCCTGGGACCTCGCGGGCAATGCCGCCGCGGAACTTCGGCGGGCGCGGCTGATCGCCAGAGTCGGTCCGGATCGCGCACAGCAGCTCCTGGCCGCCGCGCCCCCGGTCCCGACGATCCTGCGCGACGAGGAGTGGCAGCCCCGAGCGGTTCCTTTGGGGGCCCCGCCCCGTCCGCGCGCCCGGCGAGGCGCGTCGCGGGCGGCGGCTTGGCGAGAGCTCGAGGACGCCTTGACGCTCTCCGCAAGTCTCGGGATGGGGGGCGAAGCGGTCGGCAGCAACAACTGGGTCGTCGCCGGGTCACGCACACGCTCGGGAAAACCGCTCCTGGCCAACGATCCGCATCTCGGTCTCCGCTCCCCCTCCGTCTGGTACCTCGCCCGTCTCGAAGCGCCGGGCGTGGCGGTCGAGGGAGCCACGCTGCCGGGGCTTCCGGGAGTGGTCATCGGGCACAACGACCGAATCGCGTGGGGCGTGACGAACCTCGAGCCCGACGTTCAGGACCTCTACGTCGAACGCGTGGATCCGAAAGATTCGACTCGCTACCTCTGGAAAGGTCAGTCGCTCCCTTTCGAGACGCGGACCGAAGTCCTCCACGTGCGCGGCGGCGTGGACGTCCGCCTGGCCGTGCGAACGACGGTGCACGGCCCCGTGGTCACGGACGTGATCTCCGGCGCGGACCTTCTGCACGCCCCCGTGTCTCTGCGCTGGACCGGCCTCGATGCCGGCGACACGACTGGCGAGGCGTTCCTCGCGATCGACGGGGCGAAGGACTGGCGGAGCTTTCTCGCCGCCGTCGCTCTCCTCCACGCCCCGGCGCAGAACTTCGTATATGCGGACGTCGACGGCCACATCGGCTACACGGCCTCGGGGGCGATTCCGGTTCGCCCGCGCTCGGACGGCCTTCTTCCGAGCTCCGGCGACGGCAGCGACGATTGGGGTGGCTTCATCCCGTTCGACCGTCTCCCCCGCGCGTTCGATCCTGCGCGCGGATACCTCGTCACGGCGAACAACCGGGTCGTCTCCGAGGCGTACCCGTGGCCGCTCGCGCGCGACTGGCCCGAGCCCTATCGGGCCCGGCGCATCGAAGACCGCATCCTGTCCACTCCGCGCCTGACGCGCGAAGACGTGAGGGCGATCCAGCTCGATCGCGTGTCGTATCAGGCGCGGGAGCTGCTTCCACTTCTCCTCGACACGCACCCCTCGGACAAGGCGAGCACCGTCGCCCTCTCGCGGTTGAAGAACTGGAAAGGCGACTTCTCGCCGGATTCGGTGCCGGCCGCGATCTACGCCTCCTGGTATGCAGCGCTCTCTTCGATGCCCGAGGACGAGCTCGGTGAGCCCGCGGCCGCGGGAGTGCGGTCGCGATTTCTCATTCAGGCCCTGGCGTCCGATTCCCCCTGGTGCGACGACGTTCGCACTCGGCGCCGCGAAACATGCGCGGACTTTAAGACCGCCACGCTGTCGCGCGCCGTGGCCATGCTGCGCTCGCGGCTCGGGACCGATTCGCGCAAGTGGGCGTGGGAGCGGCTCCATCGCGCCCGCTTCCCGCACGCCGCTTTCGACGGTGTCCCCTGGCTTTCGAAAATTTTCAGCCTGGAGACCGGACAGGGGGGCGACGCCTCGACGGTGAACGTCGGCGCGTACCGGCGGGACGGCACGTTTCGCATGACGGACGGTCCGAGTTACCGCGAGATCATCGATCTGTCCGACCTGGCGTCGTCGCAGTACGTGCACACGACGGGTCAGTCGGGCAACCCGTTCTCCGGGGGGTACCGGGACTTTCTTCCTCTCTGGAAAGCCGGCCGCTACCTCACGATCGGGAAGGACCCGCGCGAGAAGACGCTGGAGCTCGCTCCGAAATGAGGGGCGGCCTCCCCGGCGCCCGAGCGCCCGGGGCGAGAGAACCCGGCGGCCTCAGGTGTTGATCGCGACGGAGGGGCTGTTCGGAGTGTCGTCCCGCACTTTGCCGTCGCGCAGCCGGACGATGCGGCGGGCATGGGCGGCGATGTCTTCCTCGTGGGTGACGAGGACGATCGTGTTGCCGCGGCGGTTCAGGTCTTCGAAGAGCGCCATGATTTCGCCGCCCGTCTGCGAATCCAGGTTACCGGTCGGCTCATCGGCGAGCAGGATCGAGGGATTGTTGATCAAAGCACGCGCCACGGCGACGCGCTGCCGCTGTCCCCCGGATAGTTCATTCGGCTGGTGCGACATGCGGTCGGCGAGCCCCACGGACTCGAGGGAGGCGATCGCCCGCTCGCGCCGTTCCTTGCGCGGGAGCCCCGAGTAGACGAGCGGAAGCTCCACCTGCTGGAGCGCGCTCGTGCGCGGCAGCAGGTTGAAGGTCTGGAAGACAAAGCCGATCTCCTGGTTGCGGATCGCGGCCAGCTCGTCGTCGGTCATCTGCGCGACCTCGCGCCCGTTCAGCACGTAGGAGCCCGATGTTGGAGTGTCGAGGCACCCGATCAGGTTCATCAGTGTCGATTTTCCCGATCCGGAGGGCCCCATGATCGCGACGTACTCCCCCCGCTCGACACCGACCGTGACGCCGGAAAGCGCGTGCACCTGCTCCTGCCCCATCTGGTAGACCTTCGTGATGTCCCGGATGTCGATCAGCATGACGATGTCGAGTCCTTTTCGGGAATGATACGGATTTGAGCGCGCCGGGTTGTGTGCAGAGGCTAGGAAATCAGCGCGGCGAGCCCGGCCTTGCCGAGGACGTAGAGCGCCCAGATCGCGACCACGATGCTTCCCGCGGCTTTCCGGGAGACCCGCGCGGCGGCCGCGTAGCCGATCGTCAGAAGAGCCATCGTCCAGAGGGCGAACAGGTCGAGCGACGCGGCGAGCGAGTGGAGCGCCGCGGAGGCCTTCCGGTCGATCGCGAACCCCAGGTTCGAACGCAGGAGATCGCTCATGTTCTGCGGGTCGATCTGCTCTTTCGACGCGAGAACCGGAATGAGGATCAACGCTCCGAGCACCCCCGGAAGGAACGCGTGCGCGGTCGCTCCCACCCCCTGCGGGAAGGTGAAGTCCCAGCCGAACGCCTTGAAGGACGCCCAGAAGACGAGCGTAACCAGGAGAGTGATCAGCAGGGGCGCGAGTAACCCGATCGCGACCGTGATCTTCGGAGCGATCCGCTTCTGCATGGCGACCTGCGCCTGGATCCGCTCCTCCGAGAGAGTCGCTCCGCTCTTCTCGAGCCGCGCCCGCGTCATTCCTTCGTAGTCCATGCGCGGCAGCATGAACGCGGTCACCAGAAGCGAGGCCGCGATCCAGAGCGCCAGCGGCAGGATGTATCCGGGGCGCGCGGCGATCGACTCGAACGTCGAGACCGGAGAGAAGAACGTCCCGACCACACGCCCCGGCGCGGACACGTCGGAGGCCGGCGTACTCCCGGGTGCCGCGGCGGAGGCCTCGCTCACCGGCTGCCGGGTCTCACGTCCGCAACGGGCGGGGGCGGCGAATCGGGAAGACCTTCGACGGCGATTCCCTTCCAGTCCAGATTGTCCGCGATCGCGTAGTGGTACTGCGACAGCGCCTTCCTGTAGATCGCGAGCGCCTGCTGTTCGTTCGTGCGGGCGGCGGAAAGATCGCGCTGGATCTGGTTGACCTGGAACGTGGTGCTCATCCCGTTGTCGAACTTTTTCTTTTCCGCATCGAGGTTCCGTTCCGCGAGCTCGCGGCCCTTTCTCGCGGCGAGGATCGACCTCTGCGCGGTGTCGATCGCCCGGGCGGCGCCGCGAACTTCGACGACGACGTTCTGCTCGACGGTCGCCAGACGCGCCTTGTCCGCCTCATACGTGTACCTCGCGACGCCCCGGGCGCCCCGCGCGCCGCGGTTGAAGAGGGGGTACGAGAAGTTCAATCCCACGGACCAGTTCTTGTTCCGCCGGTTGAAGACGTCCTGGTACGTCTGTGAGAAGTTCGTGTCGGTGACCGCGCCCGTCACCGGGTCGACCGACATGCCCGCGAGACCGCGGGAGCCGTAGCTTCCCACCAGGTTCAACTGGGGGAGCGTCTGGCTCGTGTAGTACCCGACGCGGACCTCGTCTGAAGCGAGCTGGTAGCCGGTTGAAAGGATCTCGGGCCGCCGCTTCAGGGCGAGCGCCGTTCCCTCCTCCACCCGAATGGAAACGTCCTCCGTCGAAAGCTGGTCCGTCGGAATGATGGGGATCGTGACCTGGGCCGGTCCGACGAAGTTCAACTGCCGTTTCAGCCGGTCCTGGGCGTCTCCAATCAGGCCCTCGGCCGTGATAATGTCCTGTTCGGCGGTCGCGATGCCGACCTCCGTCTGGGTGATGTCGATCGGAGCGAGCGATCCGACATCGATCTTGATGCGCGTGATCCGGTTGAGATCCCGGGCGATCCGGAGAGACTCGCGCTTCACCTCGAGATTCTGGAGCGAGTAGACGAGGTCCCAGTACGCCTGTTCGACGGAATTGACCGTCGCCTGGACGGATCGGAGCAGGTCCTGGTACGCGGAGTCACGCGTGTACTTCGCGATCCGGATCAGCCACGTCGTCGGAAGCGTCCCGAAGTTCCGGAGAAGCGGCTGGTTCATCGAAAAAATGAGCCCTCCCCCGTAGGAAGGATTCACCTGAGCGAACCTGTTGTTCGTGGTCTCGCGCGTGCCGTTGAACCCGAGCTGGAACACGCCGCCGATAGGCGTGAGCTGGCTGACGTTGCCGGAGAAGCTCGTATCGTCGAACCGGCCCGACGTGATCGTCGATGCCGCCGGGATTTCGGAGTGGGAGCGGTTGACGCTCGCCGACAGCAGAGGGTCGAAAATCCCCTGGTTCTGCAGGATGGAGTACTCAAAGGACTGCGCGGCGTTGACGGAGACGTTCAGGTCTTCGTTGTTCGAGACCGCCAGGGCGACGGCCTGGGAGAGCGAGAGCGGTATTCCCTGGCCGGTCGGGGCAGGGAGGGAAACGGAATGGCGCTCGCCGGGGCGGGTCGAAAGGACCGGGCGGTCCTGGCCGAATGCGGGGAAGGCGCAGGTCGCGCCGAGAAGCACAAACATAAACAAGGCGACGGCCCGGGCCGTCCAGGACTTGGGGAACCTCTTCATTCCGTTACTCCTTCGTCACCCCTTCTACGCAGAGAGGGTTCCGAATGTTTCGCGCGCAGCGACGCCCTGTCATCGTCATTCACCTGGGATCGGCGTCGACAACGGGACCCCATCATAGTCGAGCCACAGCCCACCCCGGCGGCTCGCGGAGTCAGAGGGTCGGGACCCGGAGCTCCCCCGGGTAGAAACAGGCCGCCCGCGAGCCCGGAAAAATCTTGGCGAGGGGCGGGACCTCTACCCGGCACCGGGGTCTCGCGATCGGGCAACGCGGAGCAAAGTCGCAACCCGGGTTCTCCGCGGTCCCACGTCCCGGCTCGCCGGCCAGCGCGATCCGCGCCGCGGGCTCTCCCGGCCCGTGCCCGGGCACTGAGGAAATCAGCGCCGCGGTATAGGGGTGAAGCGGCCGCGCGATGAGGGTCGCCGCGGGACCCTCCTCCACAATCCTGCCCAGATAGAGAACCGCGACACGGTCGGCGACCCGGGAAACCAGGGGGAGATCGTGTGAGATGAACAGGTAGGCGAGGCCGAGGTCTCGCTGCAGGTCGAGCAGAAGATTGATGATCTGCGCGGCGACCGACGCGTCGAGCGCGGACACGGGTTCGTCGCACACGAGCAGCCGGGGACGGGTCGCGAGAGCCCGTGCGATCGCGATGCGCTGTCTCTGCCCGCCCGAAAACTCTGACGGAAATCGCGCCGAGGCGGCGGGATCGAGACCCACTTCCCGAAGAAGCGCGGCCACGCGGTCCTCGAGCTCCCGGCGCCCGACCAGCTTCTGGACGCGGAGCGGCTCAGCGACCTGGTCGCCGACCCGCATACGCGGGTTCAACGAGGTCTGCGGATCCTGGAAGACGATCTGCACGTGGCGGCGCTTGCGCCGCAGAGCTTCTCCGGAGAGGGCGAGCCAGTCCTCCCCGTCGAACCGGATGCTCCCCGCATCCGCGGTTTCGAGCCGCGCAACGAGGCGCCCGATCGTCGTCTTTCCGCTGCCGGATTCTCCGACGAACGCTACCGTCTCCCCCGTGTCGATCCGGAAGGAAACCCGGTCGACCGCGGCGACGCGCTTCCCGGTGCGCCCCGCGGGATAGGTCTTGCGCAGATCGCGGGCTTCGAGAAGCTCGCGCCCGGTCACCGCGCGGGATCCGCGACAGCGGGGAGCAAGGACGGAGCGAACAGAAAACAACGCGCGAGAGAGGAGCCCGCCGGATAGAGAAGGGGCTCTTCGAGGTCGCAGGGGGCAAAACGGTCCGGGCAGCGGGGCACGAACGCACAGACACCGCGCGGCCGGAACGCGAGATCGGGCACGGAGCCCGGGATCGCGGGAAGCCGCCGCCCGAGCGAGGCCGCGTCGGACAGCCGCGGGACGCACGCCAGCAGCGCGCGGGTGTAAGGGTGGCGCGGCTCGAGCAGCACGGACCGCGCCGGCCCTTCCTCCGCGATGCGTCCCGCGTAGAGCACCAGCACGCGGTCGGCGCGGCGGGCGGCCGATGCGAGGTCGTGCGTGATCAGCAGAAGGGAGAGTCCCCGTTCGCGCCGCAGCCGGTCGAGGAGGTCGAGCACGTCCGCCGCCACCGTGGCATCCAGAGAAGCGGTGGGCTCGTCCGCGATCAGGAGGGCCGGGTCTCCCGCGAGCGCGATCGCGAGAAAGGCCCGCTGGCGCTGGCCGCCCGAAAGCCGGTGCGCATACTCGGCGAGCCCCCGCTCCGGATCCGGAAAGGCGACCTCGGCGAGAAGGCTCGCGGCCCGCCGGCGGCGGGCGCCGGAATTGCCGCGGTCCCCCCGCCGGAGCGCCTCGTCGATCTGCGCGCCGATCGTGCGCACCGGGTCGAGCGCCGCCCCGGGCTCCTGAAAAACGAGTGCGATCCGGCGGCCGCGAATTCCCGACCACTCCGCGTCCGTGATCCCGGAAAGGTCGTGCCCATCCAGATGCACCGACCCCGAGCGGCGGGCGCCCTCCGGGAGCAGATCGAGGAGCGCCCGGCCGAGCATCGTTTTGCCGCACCCGCTTTCCCCGACGACGGCCAGGCACTCGCCGCGGCCCATCGTCAGCGAGATTCCGTCGACCGCGGGGCGGAGAATCCCGTCGACGGGGACCTCGACGCGCAGGTCGACGGCGCGGAGCAGAGGATACGCGTCCGGCCCGGCGGCCGGGACGTCGGGAATCAAGAGGCGGCGGGGCGACGGGCCGGTGTCACGTCCCTTTCACCGCTTCGAGCTCTTTGACGCGATGGGCGACGTCCCGGTAATTCGTGTTGAGTCCGTAAACTTCCAGAAACGTGCGGTAGGCGAGATCCGTTTCGCCCGTGTCCTGATAAATGCAGCCGAGGTCGTAGAGCAGTCCGGCCGTCTCCATCTCCTCGATGTCGCCGGCCTCGAGCCCTTTGCGGTACCACTTGACGGCGAGCTGGGGCATCCCCTTTTCGAGGAAGCACAGGCCGAGCATGCTGCAGCATTCGACCGCACGCGCCGGGTCCTTGCTCGCCAGCTGAAACTCCCCGATCGCCTCGTCGACTAATCCCATCTCTTTGTACGCGATGCCCAGGTTGAAGTGCGTCTCGTAGTCCTCCGCGGAAAGCTGCTGTTCGACCCCCTTCTTGAACTCGCGAAAGATCTCCTCGAGCGACGCCTCGCCCTCCGCTCCGGCCATCGCGGGCGCGGAGGACGCGGGGGCGTCGTCGGCGAGCTCGCGTTCGAGCTCCTCGGCGAGATTGAAGAACTGCTGCTCGTCGGCGAACAGGTTGTTATCTTCAACCGACGGGGGCGCCGGCGCGGGTGCCGGAGCGGGCGTCTCCCCCGCCTTGTGCATCTCGTCTCCGAGAAGCGTTCCGATCTCCTCGTAGGAGACGAAGTCCGAGTCGACCGGCGTCAGCGGCTCCAGAGGCGTGAGCCTCCGGGACAACACCGAAGCCGCCGGCGCCGAAGCCTGCGGAGGGCCGCCGATCCCGAGGTCGTTCGCCGAGAAGCGGATCGTCTCGGAGCCGAAATCTTCCACGAACTCGGGCCCGGCATCGGCCGCCGACGGGGTGAGGTTGAACTCGTCGAACGGGACCTCGATCGCGGCCGTCGCCGCCGAACCGCCGGCCGGCTCTCCGATCGCCGCGGTGACGAGGCCGAGGCGGCCGAGCAGCGCTTCAGCCGCCTCGAGGCGGCCGAGCTTCCGATAGGCGACCGCCAGACTTTCCGCCTCCTGCGCCAGCGCGGGGTTCGATGATTCCTGCATCAGCGCGACGAGCCTCTCTCGCGCGGGAAGAAGGTCGGGGCGCCGGCGCACCAGGACGCGGAGACGCTCGACGGCCTTGTCGGTGAGCCCGTACTTGGCGAACACCTCGGCTTCGACGACGAGCGTCTCGATCTCCTGGTCCTCCTGCGAGCGCACGGACACCGGGGCCTCGGCCGGGGCCCCAGGGAGAGGCGCGGAGGGCGCGTCCGGGCTCCCCGTCATTTCGACCTCGGAAAGAGGTCCCTCGTCGATCTCGACCAGCAGCTCCTGGGTCTCGGGCGCCGCGAAGTTTTCGGACGGCACGAGCTCGCGCAGCCGGGAAAGCGCCTCTTCCTGGTCGGGAATCGCCGCGAGGACACGGCGGTAATTTCCGATCGACGCCTCCGTGTCGCCGCGGCGCTCCTCTTCCCGGGCCAGCGCGAGGCGCAGCGTTCCGGCGTCGGGCATGTTGCCTTCCGCCTCGTGAACTTCGGCGAGCTTCTCGAGGGTCGGCGCGTGGGACGCCTCCGCCGAATAGATCGGCGCCAGCGCCGCCGCGGCCCGCGGAAAATCGCGCGTCGCGAGAGCCGCGTCGACGAGCGGAACGACGGCCGCGAGCGCCGCGTCGTAGGAGCTCTCCGCGATGCGCACGCGAGAGAGAAGCATCCGCCCGGGCTCGTGACCCGCGTCGAGCGCGATCGCCTGCTCCGCGGTTTTCGCCGCGTCCCCTCGCTGCCCCATTTCGAGCTGCGCCTCGGCCAGAAGCGAAAGGCTGTCGGCCGTCCGGGGAGCGGCCTTCAGGATCGCGATCGCCGCGGCCGGGTTCTTCTGCGCGAGGAGGGATCGCACCAGGTTTTTCTGGATTCCGGCGTCCGAAGGCGAGAGTTCGAGCGCCTTCTGAAAAACGGCGGCGGCCTCGTCGTGAGCACCGCGCCGCAGGAGCATGGACCCGATGAGGCCGTACTGCATGACCGCCTGGTCGACCTGGTTGGTGGACCGGTAGAGATCCGCCAGCTTCACCTGGATGCGCAGGTCGTTCGGATCGACGGCGGACATCTTCTTGAAGGCCGCCACGGCCTCGTCCGTCTTGCCGTTCTTCAGGTAATGGTCCGCCAGCACCTGGTACTGGCTGCGCGCGTCCTGGGTGAGGCCCTGCTTGTGGTACAGGTCCGCGAGCCGATCGTAGACCTCGAGGCGGGCGGGATCGATCTTGTTGATCTTCTTGTAGATGGCGATGGCCTTCAGGAAAAAGCCGTCGCGCGAATAAAAGTCGGCGATGCGGGTGAAGAAAGGAATCGACTCCGCCGCCCGGCTCATGCGGACGTACAGGTCCCCCACCCGATTGAGCGTCGCGATGTCCTTCGGGTTGTCGTCTAAGACCCGGAGGTACTCCTTCAACGCCTGCTCGAGCTTCCCCTTCCCGACGTACTTCTCCGCGGACTGGAGGAGTTGATCCCGGCTTGTGGCCATTTCCTAAAGTTTAGCCCGGATCATCGTGAGAGCGCGCGCGAAGCGCGGGCGCGCGGCGGGCCGGAGCGGCGCGCCACGCCGAGAGCGGCGTCCTCGTCGACCCAGTGGCGGTCGAGAACCACGCCCCGGTAGCTCAGCCGGTGCTCGGGACACGGTCCGCAACGGCGCAGCGCCTCCCAGTGCTCGGGCGTGCCGTAGCCCTTGTGGTGCTCGAAGCCGTACGCGGGATAGTCGCGCGACAATTCGTCGAGGAGGCGGTCGCGGTGGACCTTGGCGATCACGGACGCCGCGGCGATCGAGGAACAGAGCGCGTCCCCGTGAACGACGGGCAGCTGCGGCCGGCGGATTCCGGGGACGGAGACCGCGTCGCAGAGGAGAACCTCGGCCTCGGGAACCAGCGCGAGAACAGCCACCCGCATCGCCGAGAGGCTCGCGCGCAGGATGTCGCGGACGTCAATCTCACGCGCCTCGATCACGCCGACCCCGACGGCGATGGCGCGGCGGCGGACTTCGGCATCGAGACGCTCCCGCGTCGGAGCGTCGAGTTTCTTCGAGTCATCGAGCGCCGGTAGAACGCAGGAGGCCGGCAGGATGACCGCGGCCGCGACGACCGGACCCGCCAGGGAACCGCGGCCGGCCTCGTCGACTCCCGCGATCAACCGGTAGCCCCGCCGGCGAACCTCGCGTTCGAGGCGGTCGAGAGTCGCGAGACGGCCGAGCTCCGCGAAGAGGGTGGAGAGCGGCTCTGGGGTCAACGGGTCCGGGGGGCGGCTTACTGGACGCGCTTCTCGTCGATACGCGCGGCCTTGCCCTTGCGCTCGCGGAGATAGTAGAGCTTCGCGCGGCGCACGGCCCCGCGGCGCTCCACCTCGATCCTGTCGATCACCGGAGAGTGGAGGGGAAAGATCCGCTCGACCCCGATGCCGCTCGAGATCTTCCGGACCGTGAAGGTCTCGCGCGAGCCGCCGCCGCGCCGGGCGATGATCACGCCGGCGAAGATCTGGATGCGCTCTTTCTCTCCCTCGCGAACCTTGACGTGAACGCGCACGGAATCTCCGGGCGCAAACGCCGGCAGCCCGGAGCGCAGGGCCGCCTTTTCGATTTCCAGCAGTGTGTCGGCCATGAAGCTTCTCCTTGAGAGTCGTCCGGCGGGCCGGCAGGCCTGCGCCCTGACGCGAGACTTTGGGCGAACGGTCAGTATAGCCTGAAGAAAGCGCGACGCGAAGCCGTAAGGGGTCAGGGGTCTGGCCCCGTGCGCCTCACCCCTTACGCCTCACCCCTCACGGCCCCGTTACTCCTCATCCTCCCCCGGTTCACGGGGACGGATCTCCAACAAATCCGGCCGGCGCTCGCGCGTTCGCTCGTACGCGCGGGCCCGCCGCCACCGCTCGATCCGGGCGTGGTCGCCTGACAGAAGGACGTCGGGCACCGGAAGTCCCTTAAATTCCCGCGGCCGGGTGTAATGCGGATAGTCGAGGCGCTCCCGGGTGAATGATTCCCGCTCCACGGATTCGGCCGTGTGGACGACCCCGGGGAGGAGGCGCGACACGGCTTCCAGCAGGGCGAGCGCGGCCGCCTCTCCGCCGGGAAGCACGAAGTCTCCCAGAGAAAGCTCCTCGTCGAAGAGCCCCGTCTGCCGGGCCCGCTCGTCTAATCCCTCGTAGCGGCCGCAGAAGAGAAGAAGACTGTCGCGGCGCGAGAGAGCTTCGACGCGCGACTGGTCGAGCCGCGTTCCGTCGGGCGTCAGGAGAACGCTCCAGGCTCGGGAGCTCGCCCTGATCGCCTCTACCGCCGCGGCGATCACCGGCGCCATCATCACCATCCCGGGCCCGCCCCCGTAGGGCTCGTCGTCCACTTTCCGGTGCCGGTCCGTAGAGAAGGCGCGAAGGTCCGTGATCCGAACGTCGAGCCGGCCTGCGGCGATCGCCTTTCCGAGAAGGCTCTCGTTAAGCGGCGAGTCGAAATACCGCGGAAAGATCGTGAGAACTTCTATGCGCATGGCGGCCGCAGTGAAGGATGCCGGAACCCGGCGTCAAACTTCGAGCAGGCCCTCCGGAGGATCGAGGACGATTCGCCGTTCCTCTTCGAAAATCGACACGACGATCGGTTCGACGAACGGAACGAGGGCCTCCCGGCCCGACGGAGTTTCGATCGCGAGGAGAGGTCCGGCGGGCGTCTGTTCCAGGCTGCGCACGACCCCGGCCAGGCGGCCTTCGAGGTCTTCGCAACGCCAGCCCTCGACCTGGTGCGAGTAGTAGAAGCCGGGTCGAGGCGGGGCTGCTTCGGAATCCGGCACCGACAGCTCGCCGCCCGCGAGCGCCCGCGCCGCGTCGACACCGGCGAAGCCCTCGAAGGAGAGGAGGACACGCTCGCCATGGCGGCGAGCCGTCCGGATTTTCAGGCGGCGGGGTTCCGGGAAAACAGACGCTCCCGGCGTCCTCTCCCCTCGGCGCCACTGGACTTCTCCGCCGGCGACGAAGCGCTCCGGAAAGTCGGTCGTGGGCTCGACGGAGAGCTCGCCGGCGAGCCCGTGCGGGCGGCGAACCAGGCCGACGAGAAGCATCGGGATTTCAGTGCTCGGTAGTCAGTTTTCGTTCCCGGTTTTCAGTTTCCGTATTCGACCGACGGCTGAAAACCGACAACCGGCAACTCGTCAATCCCGGACGCGGATCGTGACTTTCTTGCCCCGGGCCGCCGCGGCCGCGCCGACGAACGCCCGGAGAGCCCGGATGGTTCGGCCTTCCCGGCCGATCAGCCGTCCTCGATCGGGCTCCGGAACCGAGACGTCGTACACCGGATTGCGCCCTTCGAAGCCTTC
>JBBQDF010000013.1:0-14486 GCA_038319475.1 Thermoanaerobaculia bacterium | reverse complement strand
CCACCGTCGTCTTCAGAGGATCGAGAAGCCGTCCTCCGAGCTCGGCCGTCAGATCGAGGAGGCCCCGCTCGTCGACGAGATAGCGGACGCTGCCGTCCGGCAGCCGGAACCGGCCGCCGGGCAGCGGTGCGACGCGCGACTCCATTCCTATCGAAGAAGCGAGCCGGCAGAACATGAACCCGCCGCGCCGGACGAGGCGCCAGCTTCCGTCTAGCATCCCGCGAAAATGTTCCTCGTCGCGCGCGAAGTGAAGCACGGCACTGCTGATCACCACGTCCGCCGCTTCGTCGGGAAAGCTGCTCGACTCGACCGCCTCCTGCCGGAGGTTTGAGGCGGGAAGCTCTGGCGCGAGCGTCTCGAACAGCCGCCGCGCCGACGCGACGGCGGCGGCGTCCGGATCGAGCGCCGACACCTCGTACCCCTGGCTCAGGAAAAACACGAGATTCCGGCCGCGGCCGCAACCCGCGTCGAGCAGCGACATCGGGGGCGGGATTCGCCCGCGCAGCACCTGGTCGAAAAGATAGATGTCGATCTGACCGAAGAGGGAGGGCAGATCCATCATGGACGTACCGTCTCGCTTTTGAGTCTCCGCGTGCGCCTCCCTCGCGGGATGAGGAGGATACGACGCTCCGCCGCCCGCTCGATCGCGCGACGCGAGTAGAGCAGGGGAAAATAATCCCCCGCGACCCATGCCGCGGCGAGGTCGCGGTAATGCGGATCGTCAGGACGTCCCGACTGTCCGGGGTGATTGACGGCGCGCGATTGGTCCCAGTCGCCCACATCGATGATCAGCCGCACCGAAGGGCCCGAAGTCTGCCGGAAATCGGCGGTCCGGTACGAAGCGACGTTGGGCGTGTGGGGGCCGCCTCCCCGAGGGAGCGGCCCGACGTTGATCCCACTTCGTCGCGCTTCGTCGACGATCGCGGAGAACGAATGTTGCAGAAGGTTGTGGCTGAGCCTTCCCCATTCCCACTTTTCAGGATCGAGGCCCTCGAGTTTTTCCATCTCCGCCCATGCGGCTCGGAGAGTCGAGAGCATCAGTTCGTCCCGCTTGCGCGCCGCCGCCGCCGGGTCGTTGCCGAAAGCGCTCGCCGGTGTCTCGAGTCCGTCGAGAAGCACGGACAAATCCGTGGTGTCGATCGCCTCGGCGGCGGCGGCCGGGAGCACCGCGTCCCGGAAGGACTTGCCCAAGTGGCGCGCGACCCAGACTTCGAAGAGCGCGGGAGCCGCGGCCTTTGCCCGCTCCACGAAGTCCCAACCCTTCAACATTTCCAGAGCCGCGGAGGTCGCCGGGTCCGTCGACGACAACGGGCCGAGCAGCGCGGCGAGACGGCGGGCCGGAATCGAAAGCTGATCGTTCTGGAGGCGCTCCGAGTCGGCGATCGAGACCCGGGGAAGCGCGGTCAACACCTCGACCAGCCGTTGGTACCGCGACGGGTTCGCCCACTCAAAGCCCAGCTGCATCGCCTCGTGCGGTTCACCGGGCGGGATATTCATCTGGTTCGCGGTCGCGATGAATCCGTTCGCCGGGTTGGAGGTAAAGGGCAGCTGATCGCCTCGCCAGAAACCCTCCCATTCGTAACGTCCGTCGCCGGGAACCGGCAGCAGCCCGTCCCAGTTCGGGCGCCGCGGCGCGAGACCTCCCGCGACCCAGCCGATGTTTCCTCGCACATCCGCATAGACCTGGTTCTCCGTCGGCGCCCCCCAGTGCGCCATCGATCGACGGAATTCTCGAAAGGTCTTCGCGCGCATGTAGTCGATGGAACCGAAGTAGGGGGACATCCCTGGCTCGAGCCACGCGGACCGGACGGCGTAGGCGCGGTTTTTTTCCCGATCGACGTAGATCACGGGGCCGTGCCGGGTGAATACGAGTTCTGCCTGGACCGGCGCGGCGTCGCGCACCGGGATCTCTTCGCGCAGGATGCGGAAGAGTTCCCACTCGCCACGGTATCGATACTCACCGGGATTACCCGGACGAAGCTCGTAGACATACAGATCTTCCTGATCGATCCCGAAGATCGTCAGGCCAAACGCGATGACGCCGTTGTGTCCGATCGAGACGCCCGGAAGAGCGGGCTCGCCGGCCCCGATGATGTTCAGGCCCGGGGCCGAAACGTGCGCGATGTAGCGCAGGGAAGGGATGGAATAGGCTCGATGCGGGTCATTGGCCAGGATCGGACGGCCGGTGGCGGACTTTCGCGAAGAGACCACCCAGTTGTTGCTCCCCTCGCCCGGTTCCTCCTGGACCGGCGCCGGCAGGAGAAGACGGTCTGCCGCTTTCGATCCGTTTCGCCCGAGCACAAAATCGCGGCTCGCAAGCGCAAAGACCTTCAGAACATCTTTCGGCAGGCAGGGATCGAGGCCTTCCGGCACCCGGGTCCGCCACGGCGGTGTCAGGCGAATGCGCATCGCGTCTGCTTCGACGCTCGCCCGGCACGCGGTATTCGCCCGCGCCACCTCACTCGTCAGATTCCGCGTGAGGCCGTGGGAGCGGATGCGGACGACATCTTCGGGCCGCCACTTTTCCGGGAAGTATCGGAGCTGCCGGAACTCCCAGGGCAACGCCTCGCGGTGGTCCGCCACGAAATCTATGTACGCGTTGATCCCTGCGGTAAAGGCGGCGGCGATTTCGCGCGCCTTCGCGGGACTCTCCGGCGTGTACGTTCCCCACTCGCGCTCCATGTCGCCCCGGTAGAGGAAGAGACGCGCCGCCCGGTCCTGTTCGGCGAAATCGGGTCCGAACACTTCCGCGAGCCTTCCCAGGCCGCGCCTTCGCCACAGGTCGATCTGAAAAAGGCGATCGCGCGCCGCGTTGAACCCCTGCGCGAAAAAGGCGTCCCCCTCGTTGCGGGCGAAGATGTGCGGGACTCCCCACCGGTCCAGCAGGATTTCCACGGTCTGCCGCAGTCCCGGGACCCGGATCGTCTGCCGCGGGATCCCGGACGGTTGTGACCGCGCAAATGCCGCGGGCGCTCCGCCGAGTGAAACAAATGCCAGCGAGAGCAACGCTACCGAACGCGACAACCTCTTCCTCCGAAACCGCCGCCGCTTCACGTTCGGCGGGTGGCGGTTTTCACGACCCTCGTTCCACGCCTTCGCAGGAGAGAGTCAGCGTTTCGATGGCGACGTCATTCCCGTTGGCCTTGAGGAGAGGACCGTCCCAACGGCTGGGAAAGGCCTGGAAGAAATTCCACCGCACCACTTCCTGCCCCGCGTCGTCGAGCAGGATCACGGAGCCGTTGCGGCGGTCCGGATGGCCGTTCAAGACCTTCGTGTGCCAGTCCTGAAGCTCTCTCGACGCCGTAATTCCACGTTTCAACACGATGTCGCTGGTTTTCCGTAACCCCGGGAGCTTGTGTACCGTCGCGCTCCCGCCCTGGCGGTACTCGATGACCTCCACGCGCGAGCCGAGGCCGCTACACTCGTAGAAATCTCCCACGGAAATTCCATCGATTTCAACGCGAAAGTTGAAGTTCTTGTAAGGCTCGGGAACTGGCATCGCTACTCCTCGTTGTTGAAGGGCACGGGCTCCCTCCGCGCGTCGTCGGCGAGAAACACAAGGTCGCGAAAGATTTCGAGGTCGTGCGGGATCCTCTCCTGGTATCGATGCCCTTCGCGGTCTTCGTAACGAACTTCGGCGGAGATGCGGGTGACCGGCTCGCGGTGGAAGAAGGCGTCGCTGCGGTCGAGGAGCGTCGCGATCTCGCGGCCGGGTCCCAGAAACTCGATCGACCGGAACAGCGCCTGCTCCGAGAGGTCGCGGCCGCCGCCCGGTGCCGGGAGCGGCGGCTCGAAACGCACCGAGACCCGGACGGCGGGCCGGTCCCCGATGTTGCGGACCGCGACGAAGAGGACGCCCCGGTCGAACAGGAACTCGACGATCACGTCCGGGCGACCGGAGGGGGCGGCAGGGCCGCTGAGGTCCCCGGGGGCTTCGCCGGGCGGGCGCGTCATCGGCCGGAATTCCATCTACGAGATCGCGAAAGGGGCGCCAACCTCAACCGCCGGACTCCGGCAGCGTGTACTCGAACTCATAGAAGTGCTTGCCTTCCGTGATTCGAATCGTCATCTTCCCCGCGAGCCCGGTGAGCTCCCCCGTGCCGGAGTCGGGCACGACCGTGACCGAGAGCTGCGGCGCGCCGCGCGTCATCGTTCCGCTGTGCTGGAGCACGAACGTGCCGGAGCGGCCTCGAAGAGTTCCCGTGACGAGCTCGATCGCCACGTAACCCGCCGATCCGGGCGTCGCCGTGCTCGCTGCGAGCATCTGCCCGCGGCTGCCCGCTTCGAGATCCCCATGGAACTGCTTGTCGAGCGAGAGGCGTCCGATCGCGGCGCCCCCCGACTTCTCCTCGGCAGGTTGGGGCTCGACTTTCACCTCGAACGCCCCGGTAGCTCGAGTCGTCACAACCCCTCCCTTCCGGACCGGTGAACGTTGTTCCGCCGCAACGCCGTGGCCCGCCGGCAGGAAACAGAGAGCGGCGAGAAGACACCCGGCGCGGCGGAACATCCCGTTCATCATGGTCTTACCCGCGCTTACGATCTCATGGCCGCGTCGAGAATCGACGGTCCGCAGGGTGGCGGCGCCTTGTTGCCCTTTTCACTTTCCAGTTCCGGGATGCTCAGAGCTCTTTCCGGTAAACGAGAAAGCCGGACCGCTCGGCGAGCCTGTCATAGAGCTTCCTCGCCACAGCATTTGTCTCGGCGGTTTGCCAGTACACGCGGGAAGCTCCGCCCGCTCGAGCGCGTTCGTAAAGCGCCTCGATGAGCGCGGCGCCGACACCCTGCCCGCGCGCCTCCTGCGCCGTGAAGAGGTCCTGGAGGTAGCAGGTGGGCCCGATCAGAATCGTACTGCGGTGAAACAGGTAGTGCGCCAGTCCCAGAAGCTGGCCACTGTTTTCCGCGACGAGCGCATGCACCGGCTCGTACGCGTCGAAGAATCGCGACCAGGTCACGTCCGTAATTTCGGCCGGCAGCGTGCGGCCGTAGAACGCGTTGTAGCCCGCCCAGAGAGGCTCCCACCGCTGCCGATCGTCGGGAGCGGCGGCTCGGACGATCAGCGAAGCGTTCGGGCGGGAGTCCCGGTCGGTCATGTTTTCTCCGCGCTCCGTGCGGACGCGCGCGGACGCGGACGTGTCAGGAGGCGCGGCGGGGCGGATCTGCCGCGTTCCTGTTTCGGAGAGCATCGAGGCTCCACGGACCCGGCCCCGCCGAGGAGAGATAGAGCCAGATAAAGCAGTAGAGCACCGCGGGCGCGCCCCCGTTCAACGCGGGCCAGAGTCCTTTCGGGGCGTGTCCCATGAAATACGCGATGGCCATCTGCCCCGAGAGCAGGAACGCGACGGGACGCGTGAACAGCCCGACCAGAAGGAGGACGCCCCCCACGAATTCCAGCGCTCCGGCCACGCCGGGAAGGGAGGCGAGCGGCGCCGTCGCCCCGCCCGGCATGACCGCCGCGGGAAAGCCGAAAAGCTTTGACGTTCCGTACTGGATGAAGATAAACGCGCAGACGATCCGGAGCACGCTCAGCAGGCAGGGAGCCCAGGACCTCCATCGCGCCGGCCACGGAAGGTCGACTGCGCCTCGACTCGCCGGAAAGTTGTCGGCCATTCAGCACCTCGCTCGCCAGACTCTTCGAGGGGCTCTATCTCCGTCCCACAGGAGCGCCCGCGAAAAGGGTCGCGCTCTCGACCGACTCGGACCTGCTCTGGCGAAAGCGGCTCCAGCCGCACGCGTTCGCCCTATTTCGCGCGAGCCCGCACCGCGGCGCGGAACGCGATCCGTCCCTTCTCGTCGGGAATGTTGTCCGCGAGCGCGCCGGCGAGCGCAACTAAATTCGGAGCGGTCTTCGCGGCCTTCTTGACGAGCATGCGGGCGAGCGGGCCAATGTGCCGGGCAAGCTCGACCGAGACAAAGTGCAGATCTTCTTCCCGGAAGGAAGGAGCCGGAGCGGGCGTCGGCGAAGCGGCGGGCGTCTGCGGCGCGGGCGTTCCCCGTGTCGCGGCATCGCCTTCGGCGCGCGGCGCAGCCGACCAGTCGCGGGACGCCGTCGGCCCCGGGGCGGGCGTCGAGAGTCCGCCGGGCGGCAATGGACGGGCGCTCCGGGGGGAGCCCGCCCGGGCGTCGATCATCGTGGCGATCGCGGTGATCCCGGGCTCCTGCGCCTCCGGCGTCTCCCCCATCTGCAGCAGGTAGAGATCCCGGTCGAGGGCCTCCATGCTCTCGTAACGCTCCTCGCGCTCCTTGGCCATCATTTTCCGAAGCACGCGGCAGAGTCCGTCCGAAAGCACCGGCGCGTAAATGCGCGGGTCCGGCAGCGGGTGGGTCAGATGCATCGACATGACGAGCGCGCCGGAGGTTCCCTTGTAAGGAGCGTGCCCCGTGACGAGGTGATAGAAGGTCGCGCCGAGGGAGTAGATGTCGGCGCGTGCGTCGATGTCCTTCAATCCCCGGATCTGTTCCGGTGAAATGTATTGAGGGGTCCCGACGGCTTCTCCGGTCAGAGTCAGGCTCTGGTCCTCGTCCAGCCGTTTCGCAATGCCGAGATCCACCAGTTTCAGCTCGCCTCTGGAAGTGAACATGATGTTGTCGGGCTTGATGTCGCGGTGAACGATCCCCGCCGCGTGCGCGACGGCTAGCGCCCGCGCCGCCTGACGGATCACGATGATGGCGTCCCGTTCACTGAAGCGGCCGCCCTTCATGTGCGTGCGGAGCGACTGGCCGTCGACGTATTCCATGGCGAGGTAGTGGGTGCCTTCCACGCAGCCGAAGTCGTAGATCTGAACGATGTTCGGGTGGTTCAGGCGCGCCGCCACTCGCGCCTCTTTCAGGAATCGATGCACGAAGTCCTGGTCGGACGCGAACTGCGGCGCCAGCGTTTTCAACGCGACGATGCGTTGAAGCGTGACGTTGTTGGCCCGGTAGACCTTCCCCATCCCGCCGGTGCCGAGCTCCTCGAGGACCTCGTATCCGCCGAACCGCCGCCCGGCGAGTCCCTGTTCCGTCAAGCTCCGTCCGTCTCGAGCACCTTCGCTACTCCTCTTCGAGCATCTTCAACGCCTTGACGAGGCTGATGCGCATGCGATTGAACGATCCGGCGAGCACACCCACCTCGTCGTGTCCCGCGAGCGAGACCTCCGGAGCTTCGAGGTCTCCCATCGAAACGGCGTCCGCCATCTGCGAAAGCCTGCGAATCGGACGGACGATGGTGAACCAGAGCAGGAGGTTCAAGAGCACGAGGATCAGCCCGAAAATGCCGAGGAGGGACGCGAGCATCGCGCGGTGCGCCTGACTGGCCATGCTGAGCGGCACGGCCATGGGGACAGAAACGATCTGCGCCCCGATGATCTCGTGCAGCTTCCAGCCGTAGCCGCCTGCGGTCCCGTACCTCTTAACCACCGACGCGGGAGTCATCTCGGGCGACGTGTGACAGGAGAGACACCCGGGATCGGTAATCGTGATCGGGCGCGCCAGAAAGAGCGCGCGCCCGAGCGGCGCGTCCCGCTCGCCGATGATCTCGGGCAGCCGCGTGTCGGCCCGGAAAGCGTTCACGACATCCGCCTCCCAGTCGACGGTGCGGTCCCGGGGATTGGTCGGGTTCAGTGTCGCCTCTTTGTACATGTATTCGGGGTGCGTCTCCCGGATCGTGTTGAAGATCTCCGTCGCCGAATAGGCGGGAATCGTCTGCGGAAGGAACTCCACCGAGAGCCGCCCCGCCAGAAGAGGCTTGATCTGCTTGTTCGTGTAGCCCCGAGTCGCCAGCGCCGTCTGCATCATCAGGCGGGCGTGCTGGACGACCTGAGTGCGCGCGTTCTTCTGCAGCAGGTCGCGCGTGATGAGGTGAGCGGGCACGAGCGCGATCGCGACACACAGGACCAGGATCAAGTTGAACTTGATCAGAAGTGACATGGTTCTCCTCCCGAAGGTCGGAAAAACCAGTTTATCGCGAGCCGGGGAGCGCGGCCCCGCCCGGCACCGGGCGGCGGACGCGATGGGACGAGCTGTCGGGCCGTCAACGGTCAGACAGATCGGGACCGGACGGCGGGCGGGGCAGCGGCAGGAAGACCGTCAGCCGCTTTCCTTCACTGTGGCTCGAAGAATTCCACCAGACCAGTGTGTAGAGAATATTCGGCGCCCACGACGGAGAGGCCGTTCTCTTCGACGCGCTGCTCGAGCAACGGAGATCCGTGCCGCAGTTGACGCGTCGCCGCCCGGATATTGGCCCGCACCGCCTCGCGGAGGAGATCGTCGGGACCTCGTAACGTCGACTCCTCGAGCAGACTCTCGACGGAAGGCCGCACGCGATCGACGATCGCGCGCATGTTTCTCGAGTGAGTCCCACCCGTGCCCCGGAGCTCTTCGAGGGTGGCGGCGACGGCGCCGCATTTCGAATGTCCGAGAACGACGACCAGGCGTGTGCCGAACCGCTCGACCGCGAATTCGACGCTCCCGACCTGAGAAGGCGCGACGATATTGCCGGCGACGCGAATGACGAACAGATCCCCGAAGCCCTGGTCAAACACCATCTCGGCGGGGACGCGGGAGTCGGAGCATCCCAGGATGATCGCGAAGGGCTCCTGAGCCTCCACCAGCTCCGCGCGCCGTTCGCGGCTGAGCCGGTCGACGGAAGTCGGGGCGTCCGACGCGAATCGGATATTCCCGTGACGGAGCCGCGCCAGTGCGTCGCCGGGCGAAAGGCGCTGCGCGTCTCCCGACACTACGACGACCTCCGCCGGAACGTCACCGGCGCGCAGACGGTGGCCTGGAATGTCGCGGGATGGATGCCGCTTCGAAGTCTCCCGGCCGCCGCGCCGTCCCCTTCGCGCACATCCGCGAAATATTCGTCGATTCTCTGCGGGTCTGCCACGATCGTCTCCGGACAGCGAAGTCGAAAATGCGCCGGCGCGGGGGCGGCCGCGGTGAGCCTCAAATCCTCCACGCCCACGCGATGATACGCGCGGCCGTTCAGCGACATCCCGAACGCGCCGACCCGGGTTGAACGCACAGAGCGCCGTCAGACTTCCGTGCAGACCGGATCGTCGGTGGGGCCGGTGCCCCTTCGAGCGTTACGCACCCCCCGACGCCACCCGACGGGGCCTGCGAAACCACCACCGGGGCACGGTGGAACGGTACCGTTCGTAGGGAGCGCCGAACCTGGCCGTCAGAGCGGGCTCTTCGTACAGGACCACGAGGAGATGCATCAAGAGGAGGAACACGAATCCGAGCGCGACGACCGCCGGCGAAGAAAGGGCCAGCCCGGCGCCAATCAGCACCATGGCCGCACCGACGTACATGGGATTTCGCACGTACCGGTAAGGCCCGGAAGCCACGAACTCGCGCGGCGGATCGAAAGGAGCCGGAGTTCCCCGTCCCGTCGTCAGGAATGTGGCGATGCACGCCGCCGCGAGAACGGCGCCGAGGATTGCCAGCGCGCAGCCGATCGGCACGAGCCAGTCCGGCAGCGGCACCGCGATTCCTGCGTCGAGCGGGCGGACGGACGCGGCGAGCCAGACCCAGAGACCGATGAAGCCCGCCGAGTAGAGGGTCCCCCGCAGGATCGTCAGGATCCTGAGAAGAACCCTGGCCGTCACCGGCTCCGCTTCCCGAGTATGCCGCGCTTCAGACTCTGTCCAGAATCGGGAGGTACGCCCGCCACGGTCCCACCCCCTCCCGGTACTGCTTCGCCATCACCCGAGCGATCTGAGCCACGTGCGACAGGTCGTGGGCGACCCACGTGGCGAGCAGTTGGCGGAGCGTCACGGCGCCGAACTCCGGATGCTCCCCCTCGAGCGCGAGCTGCGCCTCGGTCAGCCGCCACCCGCCCACGGTGGCCAGGTTCTCTGAGCGCAAACGAGCGAACTCGTCGAGCAGTTCGTCGAGCCCCTTTCCCTCGCTCTCATGAAACTGCGCGAGCCGATCAAAAGGGGAGAACCGCCGATCGGGCCCCTGCGCCAGGATGATCCGCGCTCGCGTGACCCAATCCGAGCGGTCCGCGTGAAGGAGATGCCCGACGATCACGTGAGGACTCCAGGTCTCAGGCCCCTCTGTCGCCTCGGTCCAGGCCGCGGGAAGCGCGGACAACATGCCGCGAAGCGTGGCCGGCGTTCTTTCGAGGATTGCGGTGCCCTGCTCGAGGTCAAATTCCATGGTGCTTTCTCCCGCGGATCCGGATTGCGGCCCGTCAATCCAATCCTCAGCGAGTCGAGCTCATCGGTGGCCGCCCTTGACGCGCGATCGTATCGCCTGCGGATTCAGCCGGCGGGTCACGAAAAAGAGTCTGCCTGCAGATTGTTCGTGTCTGCCGCTCTTTAATCCCTCACCGATCGGCTGAAGTGGAATGCCAGAACATGCATCTTTTCGCGGAAATAAAACCGGTGCGCGTCGCTTCGGTGCACCGCGGAGTCGAGCTCCACCAGGCTGCAGTTGCTCGCCCTTGCCGTTTCGAGACACCAGTCAAACAGGCGCTTTCCGAAGCCTCTGGATCTCGCGTCAGCGGAGGTGACGAGATCGTCGATCTCCATCAGCCGCCCGGTCCGAAGCATTTCGACGATGCGATATCCCGCGACCGCCTCAACGTTCCGGTCGACGCTCAGGCACGCGAGATGGTAACCCTCAGCCGACATCCGTCGGACTTTGGAGAGAAATTCGGACCGCACCAGGTGAGGTCGCAGAGCGGCCATCACGGGGAAGCACGCCATGACTCCGTCATCCGTTTCCGCGACCCTGATCGTGATGGCGGTCATCGGTTCACACACTCTTGAGCCGCCGCCTCGCGGCCGGGCGTTTCAGCGGCGACCCGAACGGGCACCGGGCGCCGCAACAATGCAGGGGCGGGTCTCGATAGAGCCTCCGGAGGCATGCAGGGCTCGCACCATGGTCGACCGGTATCACGCCTCGGTAGGCCAGCGCCGCGTCGTTGATGACGAAAACGCTCTTCCGGATTGGCATCCTTCGCTTTGAAGAACCCGGGTGAATCTTCAGCGCGCCTGGTGGGGGCCGTCACCGGGATTCTTGATCTCGACTAAGAGAATGCGGACCGGCGTCTTGCCGACATTCTCCGCGAAGTGCAGGCCGAGGCCGTCCATCCAGGTCGCGGAACCCTTCTTCTCGTCCGCCAGAAAGGACTTTCCGTCTTCGGTCGTGATGCGAAGCATGCCGCCGGCGATTACGTATGAAACTTTGGGCGGATGCGTATGCCACTGATCGCGCTGCCCGGGTCGCAGCACGTACTCGACAACCCGCACATGCGGGTTCTCGAGAAGAACGGTGAATCGATCCGGCGACACCGCAACGGGGTCGACCTGGGCAGGCGGCCGCGCCACCTCCTGGGCGGAGGTCGTGAGGGGCAGGAGAATTGCGAGGGAAAGCGCGTATCGGAACGATCGGGTCACCATGTCAGGCCTCTTTCTCGTTGGAAGCGCATGTGCATCACGATCCCGAACGGCGTCAAAGCAGGGCCGTTTCACCAAGGGCAGGATCTCTCGATGAGAGCCGTCGCCAGACCTTCGAGCGGTTCGACATTCTGCTCGCGGGAAGACATCACACCCGAGTGCCGAAAGCGGCGCGATCATTTGAGTGCTGGCGCGCGTGGCTCGTCAATCGGATTCAGGGGCTCGCCGTCGAGCAGTATGACCACGTGCCCTTTCTTGTGCCCCGCCTCGGCATACCGGTGAGCCTCGGCAATCTGATCCAAAGAATAGCGTCGATCGATCACGGTCCTCAGCGTTCCGGCCTCGATCAGCCCTTTGAGAAAAGCCTGATCCCCGGCGGCCGACCGTGCCATTCCGCTCCTCACTCTTGCAGCGCCGGTGAGTGAAACCCAGAGGCCTCGAAGAACGACTCCAAGGATTTCGGACACGCGCCCGGAGCCCCCGACCCGAGCGTACGAACCGCCTTGCTTGAGGGATTTGAGGCTGCGCGAGAAACCGCTCTTGCCGACCGTATCCAGGACGATGTCATAAACCCTGCCGGCTCTCGAGAAATCCTCCCTCGTGTAGTCGACCACCTCGTCAGCGCCGAGAGACTTCACCAGCTCCAGATTCGCCGTGCTGCACACCCCCGTGACGTGCGTCCCGAAGTGCTTCGCCAGCTGAACCGCGAATACCCCGACACTCCCGGACGCTCCGTAAATGAGAATCTTCTGCCCGGCGTGGATCTCTGCCTGCCGCAGGAAGTGCAACGCCGACACACCACCGAACAGGACTGCCGCAGCTTCCTCGAACGCCATGTTGACGGGCTTCATTGCCAGTGAGCCATTCTCAGGCACGCAGACGTACTCGGCATGCGCGCCGAACTTCATCCCGGTCGATCCAAAGACGGGGTCGCCTTCGGTGAACCGAGTCACCGCTTTGCCGACGGACTCAACCGTTCCCGCGAACTCGATCCCGAGAACGTGGGTTCTCTTCGGTCGCCGAAGGCCGTTTAAGAACCGGATGAGGAAAGGATCGGCTTTTCTCATCCTCCAGTCAGCCGCGCACACCGTCGTCGCGTGGACGCGAACGAGAACTTCGCTGTCTTTCGGAACCGGCTTTGCCACGTCCCTGATTTCGAGAACGTCGGGGGGGCCGTATCTGGTAAAGACGGCGGCTCTCATGAGTAACCCTCAACGAGTTTGCGTATGGGCGACCAGGACGACGTACTCATCAGGATCATCAATTCAATCAGCCTCGAGGCGTGTAGAAAAGGATCCGGGATCGGGCCGGGCTCGAGCCCTTCGGCGATCAACTGTTCGCGAAGGGCCGCGACGGCGGCGCAGTACAAGTGAGAAAACACAGCCCGCTGACTTTTGATGACGGGCCCGGTGATCCTGGCGATCAGGGGCTCAGCGCGATCCGACAACAGGTACGCCCCGTTTCTGTTGCTGGGGTGGGGTCATCGTGTTCCTGACCTCCAAACCGAGGCGCCGGCAGGACGCCACGGACGCTGGAACGCTCTTCACATGGGCTATAAGTACGAGAAACCACACGGTCCTGCCACTGCCGTTACCTCCCGGGCGATTCAGGCGGAAACAGTTTGCGAAACGCTTCGGGTGAAGCTCCGGCGTAGATCGTACTGTGCTTCAGGTCCGGTCTCGGTTCGTAGTACCACGTCAGATCCCGGGGGGCGGCGGCGCGCAGAACGGCGGCGAACGCCTTGACAGCATCGCCGCGGTCGTCGTCGCCCGCAACGGCCAGGTAGAGAGTGCCCCTCACTCGTGGCTCTGCTTTAAAACGCCGTTCGGCGTCACGAACCAGGGCCTGTCCATTCCACCAGAGACTCGGGCTGAGAGCGATGTAGGTGTCGAAAAGACGCGGTTCCTGGAAAAGGGTTTCCAGAACGAACAGGCCCGCCAGCGACTCGCCGACGATCGCGGTGTGGCCGTCGCCGCGGACGCGCTCGCGAACCGCCGGCATGAGCTCGTCGCATATGAAAGCGCGGAAATTGCTCGAGCCCCCCACGTGCGGCGCGATCTTCCTGTCTTCTTCTATTTCGGTTTGTCCCGTCATGTCGCGGCGGCGCTCGGTGTTCTCGATGCCAACGACGATCACCGGCCGCATCTCGCCCGCCCGAATCGCCGCATCGATGTCTCTGGTGACGTGCGGGAAATCCTCTTCCAGTCCGCCGTCGGGCATGTACAGCACCGGATAGCGCGCGCCCGAGGCGTCATAGCCGGGCGGCGTGTAGACGTTGATGCGCCGTGTCTCGCCCATGACCCTGGAGGCGATCGTCCAGGACTGGTGGGGCAGGACCGGTTCGAGTCCGGGTGCTGTCTGCGCGGATGTGGCCGGTGGAGTCGTCGGTGCGGGCGTCATAGGGCGCGACGCGGCGCAGCCCGTTCCGAGAGTCGTGAACACAGTCAGGAGAACGCCAACCCCGGTTTGCACGATACGGAAGCCTATCGAAGCCCGCGCGGGCGATTCAACGGAGGGTCCGAAAGGTGACCGGGTACTGAAGCGCAGGGACGGCGGAAATGCTTGCAAGCTTACGAGCTACTCGCCGGTACGTCCTCAGCAGCAGAAGATAGACGTGAAACACCCGCCTGACCATATCGAGTGGAGCGCCGGCCGCGACCAATCCTCCGCTGGAGGTCAGCGGAGGGACCTCGCGAGGAAGCGCGTTCCGGGGATCGGATTCGGGCGATACGGCAGAACATCGTGGAAGCCGAACTGCTCATAAAGGCGCTGGGCTTCTATCATGGTGGGAAGAGTGTCGAGGACGACTTCCGAGTACCCGATTGCCCGGGCCTCGCTCAAGACCCGGGATACGAGCGCTCTGCCGACTCCGACGCCCCTCGCGGTCTGGCGCACGTACAGGCGCTTCATCTCGGATTGTGACGGACCTGCCGCGCGAAGGGCCACGCATCCGACAGGCACACCGCCGTGCGTGGCGATCAGGAGACGGCCGCCAGGCGGAGTATAGGGACCGGGCAGGCCGTTGACCTCGGCTTCGAAGTTCTGGAAAGAGAGATCGATGCCGAGGAACTCCTGGTATTCACGCAGGAGTGTGCGGAC
>JBBQDF010000012.1:0-14823 GCA_038319475.1 Thermoanaerobaculia bacterium | reverse complement strand
CGTCTCGATGGCCCTGCCGGTCCTCTTAGCAGGATGGGTGCGCCGCGGCGCCTCCGCTTCGGCCGCGTTTCTCCTTCTCTGCGCCGCCGGATTCGCGCTCTTAAGCGGCGCTCTCCTCCTGCGGGAGGCGACCGTCGGGCGTTCCGTCCGGACCGAGATCGGGGCCGCGTTCGACGCGATGTCCCCGTCCCGGGGCCCCGTCCCGGCGCCGGGAGGGAAGGCCCCTCCGGATCCCGAGGCGGCCGCGCAGATGAAGGCGACGTTCACGCGATTCAAAGAGTTCGCGCAGGCCTACTGGATCGGGTTAGTCGGCGCCTCGTGGGTGCTCGCCGCGGCGATTGCGTGTTTCGTGGGGGCCTGGAGCGCCCGTCCGGCGCCCTCCGCCGAGCGGACGCGCTTCGAGGCACTCCGGGTTCCGGCACCCGTCGTCGCGCTCTTCGCGGCCTCGGGGGCGGGATTCGCGTTGCTGCCGGGGCGGGGCCGCACCTGGTCAGGCGACCTCCTCCTGCCGCTGTCGGCCTTGTATTTTGTGGTCGGTCTCTCTATCATCTGCCACTTCGCCCGAAGGTGGTTTCGGGCGCGAATCCTCCGCGCCGGTCTCTACGCCCTGGTCGTCTACTTCCCGCTGAACGTGGCGGTGGGGCTGCTCGGGCTCTTCGACTGGTACGCGGACTTCCGCCGGCGAGGCGAGAAAGCACAGAAGCACACATGAAAGTCATCCTGGCCGACGACGTGCGTGGGCTCGGGCATCGCGGCGACACCGTCACGGTAAAGCCCGGCTATGCCCGCAATTTCCTCCTCCCCCAGGGCGTCGCGTACGAGGCCAACGACGCAAACCTGCGCCGCTTGACCGAGGACAAGAAGAAGTACGACCAGAAGATGTCGCACCAGAAGACCGCCGCGGAAGAGACAGCGAAGAAGATGGAAGGCCTGACGGTCTCTCTGACCAAGAAGGCCGGCGACGAGGGCGTGCTTTACGGCTCGGTGACCGCGACCGACATCGCCGATGCGCTCACCGCGCGCGGGATCGAGGTGGACCGCCGCCGGATCGAAGTCGCCGAGCCGATCAAGCGCGTCGGACAGCACACCGTCCACATCCGCCTGCACCGCGATGTCACGACCGTACTGACAGTGGATGTCCAGCCGTTGAAGTCGGCGACGCAGTAAGAGCTGACAGCGGACGCCTAGCGCGGCGTGACCACCGGGGTTGGGACGGTGCCGGCCGCCCCCGCTCCGGGATCGTCCGGCGTCTCGCCCTTCTTCGGCAGGTAGAAAGACTTCTGGAGCGACCAGGGGAGGCGCGTGATCTCCTCCCACTTCGAACTCCACTCTTCCGTCGGCTGCGATCCACTCACGAACGCCTCGAGAATCGGCCGCGGGCTGCCCGGCGTCGCCTTCAATCCGGTTTCGTAGTCGACGGCCGTGAAGACCACGTTCGGGGGCGGCTCGAAGTCGGCCTTCGCATCGAGGCGGCCGTTGTCGCGCATATGCTCGAGCACCCGCATCCAGATCGGAAGGGCGACTTTCGCCCCCTCCATCCCGTGGCCGAGCGTCGTCTTCAGGTCGTTGCCCACCCACACGCCGATCGTGTAGCGCGGCGTCATTCCGATGAACCAGGCATCCGTGTAGTCGCTGGTCGTCCCCGTCTTACCGGCGATGTTTAACTTCAGCTTCGCGGCGGCCGCGCCGGTCCCTCGCGACGTCACACCCTTCAGCATTTCCAGGAGCTGAAAGGAGGCCTGGGGGCTCGTGACCTCGCGCGCGTCCGGATGCGCCTTCTCGAGCGGATCTCCATTGGCATCCGTGATCCGTTCGAACGTGTACGGGGGAAACGCAAGCCCCTGGTTCGCGAAGACGGTATAGGCGGAGGTCATCTCCAGAAGCGACACCTCGAACGCGCCGAGGGCGAGCGAGGGATACGCCTGGAGCTTTTCGTGGATGCCGAGCCGGTGCGCCGCCTCGATCACGCGCTGCAGGCCGACGAGCTGCGCGAGCCGAACGGTCGGGACGTTGATCGAATGCTCCAGGGCGCGCCGCAGCGTGACGATTCCCCGGAATTTGCGGTCGTAATTGACGGGCCGCCACGCCGGCTGACGCGGGTCCATCGTGATCGCGAGCGGCCCGTCGAAGATCGTGTCGGAAGGCGTGTACCCGGATTCCATCGCGGCTAAGTACACGAAGGGCTTGAAGGTGGATCCGGCCTGGCGAAGCGCCTGCGTCGCGCGGTTGAACTTCGACGTGGTCCAGTCGTAGCCGCCGACCATCGCGCGCACCGCGCCGGTCGAGTTTTCGATGATGAGGAGCGCGCCCTGCTCCGTCGGGCTCTGGTCGAGGGAAACCGCGCCGCCATCCTTCTGCTTCTCGAACGTCACCGTGACGAGATCGCCGGTCTTCAAGACCTTCGTCGCGTTCGTGGCGTTCGTCCACTTGTACCCGGACGGCTTGAGCGCGAAAGTGTCGCGCCCCACTCGGACTTCGGCGCCGGTCGGGACGACGGACATGACGACGCCCCGTACCGTGTCCCCCTCCGCGAGCTTCGCGTTCTCCCAGGAAGGGTCGACGTAGGCCGCGAGGTCCGCGTAGCCCTCCGCCGAGAGATTTCTCGCCTTGCGGAACCCGTGCCGGCGCGAAATGCGGCGAAGCCCCCATCCGACCGCCTCCTCCGACCAGGATTGCAGCTGCGGATCGAGGGTCGAGTCGACGCGCAGGCCCCGGCGGTAGAGGTCTTTCTCTCCGTAAGTGCGCTCCAGGTACTGCCGGATCTCTTCGCAGAAGTAGGGCGCCACGACGGTTTCCTTGAGCGAGGGGGACGTCGGCAGCGGCTCCGCCTCCGCCGCCTGCCTCTGGGCGTCGGTGACGTAGCGCTCGGCCTGCATGCGGCGCAGCGCCGTCGCGCGGCGGCCGAACGCGAGCGCGGAGCTGCGGAACGGCGACTGGTCCTCCGGCCGCTGGACGATGCCGGCGAGGAGCGCGGCCTCCGCGAGAGTCAGGTCCTTCACGCCTTTTCCGAAGTAATAGCGAGCGGCCGCCTCGAACCCGTAGTTGCCGTGCCCGAGGTAGATCTCGTTCACGTACATGGTCAGGATCTGGTCCTTCGAGTACCGCCGCTCGATCTCGAACGCGACGAGCGCCTCGTTGACTTTGCGGGAGATCGTCTTCCTCGGCGAGAGGAAGATCGCGCGCGCGAGCTGCTGGGTCAGAGTCGAGCCTCCCTGGCCGTACCGCTGCGAGCGCATGTCGGCCGCGACGGCGGAGAGTGTCCGGCGCAGATCGACTCCGCCGTGCCGGTAAAAGTTCTTGTCTTCGGTCGCGACGATGGCGTTTTTGAGCACCCCGGAGATCTCGGAGCGCGTGAGCAGGATCCGCCGCTGGATCGCGTACCGGCCGATCGTCGAGCCGTCGCTGCCGCGGATTTCCGTGATGATGTCGGGCCGGTAGGTCTCGAGCTCCGACACCCGCGGGACCCGCACCAGGGTGGTCGTCGCCGAGCCCGCGAGCGCGCCGAGAAGGCCGACGGCGGCGAGGGGAAGGACGAAGAAGGCGATCCGCCGCGCTAGGGCCACGGCAAAGATTGTAGGTCAGTCGTTCGCGCCTTCCGCCGGTCCCGCGGCCGGGAGCCGGCAACTGATATAACTTTTCCGCCGATGAGCAGCGTTCCTCCGGACTCCGGCTACACGACCCCGATTTCCTCGGACACCCGCCCGGGTGGCCCGAAAGGCTGCTGGCGGACGGGCCTGATCGGCTGCGGGATCGCGGGGCTTCTGGTCCTGCTCTGCATCGTCGGTTCCTTTCTCTACCTGCGGCGCAACCCCCAGGTGATGACGGATTTCTTCATGGCCCGCATCGACGGGGCCATGGCGTCCGACGTCACGGAGCGTGAAAAATCCGACCTGCATACGGCGTATACCGCCTACCGCGACGGGATCCAGAAGCGGGTTCCGCGGCAGCGCTCGCTCGAACAGATTCAGACGATCCTCATGCGCAACCGGGCGGGCAGCTTCAGCCGGGAGCAGGTCCGGCAGCTGACCGCCGTCTTCCGGGAAGGCGCGGGCCTTCCGGCGATGACGCCGGCGCCGGATTCGGCGGCGACCCCCGGCCCGGGCACGACGCCGGGTCTTTTCGTGAGTCCGGGCGGGACGATGACTCCGCGGGCTTCTTCCCCCGGCGCGTCGTCCCGGCCGTGAGTCCCCGCCCCGCCCGGGAACGGCCGGAAGCGCCGCTCTCGCTCGCCTCGAAGCCCGATTCCTACCGCGAGGCGCAATCGCGCTCGCGCGGCACCTTCAGGCTCCTGACGGATTTCACTCCGCAGGGAGACCAGGCGCAGGCGATCGAGAAGCTCGTGGCCGGATTGAACGAAGGCAAGCGGGACCAGGTTTTGCTGGGTGTCACGGGATCCGGGAAGACGTTCACAATGGCGAAGGTCATCGAGACCGTCAACCGCCCCACGCTCGTGCTCTCCCACAACAAGACGCTCGCCGCACAGCTCTACCAGGAATTCCGCGGCTTCTTCCCGGAGAACTCCGTCGAATACTTCGTCTCCTATTACGACTATTACCAGCCCGAGGCGTACATCCCGCAGTCGGACACGTACATCGAGAAGGAGACGTCGCGCAACGAAGAGATCGACAAGCTGCGGCTCTCGGCGAGCAAGGCGCTGTTCGAGCGGCGCGACGTCATCGTCGTGGCGTCCGTCTCCTGCATCTACGGCCTCGGCGCGCCGGAGGCTTACTACGACATGCTCGCGTATGTCGAGGTCGGGGACCGCTCCGGTATGCCCGCGCTGCTGGCGCAGCTCGTCCAGATGCAGTACGAGCGGACGAACCTGGATCTCACGCGCGGCACCTTTCGTGTGCGCGGCGACGTGATCGAGATCCACCCCGCGTACGAGGACGTCGCCGTGCGGGTCGAATACTTCGGCGACGAGATCGAGAAGATCACCCGGACGGACCCCCTCCGCGGGACGGCCCTGAGGCGCGTGGACCGGCTCGCCATCTACCCGAGGACGTTCTACGCGACGCCCCGGGAGACGCTGAACCGCGCGGTCGACACCATCAAGGTCGAGCTCGATCAGCGCCTCGCGGAGCTCACGGCCGCCGGCCAGCTTCTGGAGGCCCAGCGGCTCCACCAGCGCACGATGTTCGACCTCGAAATGATCAAGGAGCTCGGCTACTGCAACGGGATCGAGAACTATTCTCGCCATCTCTCCGGGCGAGGCGCGGGGGAGCCGCCGCCGACGCTCATCGATTACTTTCCTTCCGACTTTCTGCTGGTCGTCGACGAGTCCCACGTCAGCCTTCCCCAGGTGCGCGGCATGTTCCACGGCGACCGGTCGCGCAAGCAGGTGCTGGTCGACTACGGCTTCCGTCTCCCCTCGGCTCTCGACAACCGGCCGCTGACCTACGAGGAGTTCCAATCCCGGATCCGGCAGATCGTGCACGTGAGCGCGACCCCCGGAAAGGAAGAGCTCGGGGCCACCGGCGGCGAAATCGTCGAGCAGGTGATCCGGCCGACCGGGCTGCTCGATCCTTTGATCGAAGTGCGGCCGGTGAAGGGGCAGGTGGACGATCTACTCGGGGTGGTTCGCGAAGCGACGGCGAAAAACGAGCGCGTTCTGGTCACGACCCTCACCAAGCGGATGGCCGAGGAGCTGACGTCCTACTTCGCGGAGGTCGGGGTCCGGTGCCGGTACCTGCACTCCGACATCGAGACCCTGGAACGCATGGAGATCCTCGCCGACTTCCGCCGGGGCGTCTTCGACTGCCTGATCGGAATCAACCTGCTCCGCGAAGGGCTCGACCTGCCGGAGGTCGCCGTCGTCGCGATCCTCGATGCCGACAAGGAGGGTTTCCTGAGGAGCGAAACGTCCCTGATCCAGACATCGGGAAGGGCCGCCCGGAACCTCGCGGGGCGCGTGTACTTCTACGCCGACATTGTCACGGACTCGATGCGGCGCGCGATCGAGGAGACGACGCGGCGGCGCGCGATCCAGGAGGCGTACAACCGGGAGCACGGCATCGAGCCCGCCTCCATCGTGAAGCAGGTCGATTCACCACTCATGCGGATGTCGAGCATGGACTACCACGACGGACTCCTGCCGAGGAAAGACGGCAGCGGGGTGCCGGACGCCGAGACCCTTCGTGTCCGGATCGCGGAGCTCGAGAAAGCGATGAAGGCCGCGGCGAAGGAGCTCGACTTCGAGAAGGCGGCGGACCTGCGCGACGAGCTGCGCTCGCTGAGGGAGCTGCAAATTTTCCGCTGACGCGGAAGATAGCTGCCAGCTGTCAGCTGTCAGCTGTCAGCCGGAGCTCGCTCGAGACTGACGACTGAAAACTGAGAACTGGCTTCATATCCAGTGACAGGATTTGGCAAATCCGGCAACCATCAGCAGAAAAAGCAGGATCGCGGCGCCGAGCACGGCGTTGCGTCCCTTCTTCGGGAGCGCCTGACGGCTGTAGAAGCCCGTCTGCCAGCGCTCGATCGGCTTGCCGCAGTTTGGACAGGTCGCATCTTGCGGCTTGACGGCCGAATAGCAGTACGGACATTCGATCACCGGCCGATCATACCGGGCAAGTGAAACCGCGCCCGCATCGGCAAACGGGCGCCCGAGGCGATCCGGCTGACAGCTGACAGCGGCCTTGGGGCGGGCCTCCCGCCTCCCGCCTGACGCGGAACTCGGAACACGGACACTCAAGCTGCTCGTCCCGCGGCATTGCGCCGCCCCGGCGCTTGTTATCCTTTTCTCATGTCCGAGCCCGGCCGCGCGCCCGAGAATCTGCCCGACGCTCCGGGCGTGTACCTGTTCAAGACCGCGCGGGGAAAAATCCTTTACGTCGGCAAGGCGACGTCGCTGAAAAAGCGGGTGTCTTCCTACTTCACGCGCGGGACCGAGTCGTCCAAGACCGAAGCGCTGCTGCGCTCGTTTTCGGACGTCGAGACCATCGTCACGAACACCGAACTCGAGGCGCTCCTGCTCGAGAACACGCTCATCAAGAAGCACCGCCCGAAGTACAACGTGTGCCTCCGCGACGACAAGACGTATCCGTACATCAAGGTCACGACGGGCGAGCCGTGGCCCCGGGCGCTCGTCACCCGGCGCGTCGAGGAGGACGGGCACTCCTATTTCGGCCCGTTCTGGGGCGGACTCGCGCGGCGGATCATGCGCATGATCACCCGCCACTTCCAGATCCGGACCTGCTCGATCGAGATCGATGGGAAGCTGCCGCGGCCCTGCCTGTATTACGACCTGCACGCGTGCCTCGGGCCATGCGTCGCGGGCCTGACGACCCGCGAGGCGTATGGCGAGGCGGTGCGCGACGTGCTTCTTTTCCTCCAGGGACGAAGCCGCGAGCTCGTCCCGCGCCTGGTCGAAAAAATGCAGGCCGCCGCGGCGCAGGAACGGTTCGAAATGGCCGGGGCCTACCGCGACGCTATCCGCACAGTCGAGGACGTCGCCGAGCGGCAGCTCGTGCAGTCAATGAAGGGGGAAAGCGTCGACGTCTTCGGTTTCTTCGAGTCAGGGGGCGACGTTTCCGTCTGCGTGCTCGTCGTTCGCGGGGGCGTCCTGCAGGATCGGCGGGAGTTTTTCTTCGAGAAATCCGAAGAAGTGGAGCCCTCCGCCTTCTTCGACGAATTTCTTCCCCAGTTCTATGACGCGAATCCTTTTCTCCCTCACGAGGTCCACCTGCCCGTCGAGATCGCCGATCCGGACCTCCTCGAAGCCTTCCTGCTGGCGCGGCGGGGTGCGCGGGTGGCCGTTCGCGTCCCCCGGCGCGGGGCAGGCGTCGACCGGGTCGAGCTCGCCAACACGAACGCGCAGGAGCGGCACCGGGTCCGGTTCCGGCGGATCGGGGGCGACGAGGCGCTCGGCGTCGAACGGCTCGCGCGGGTTCTCGATCTTTCCGTCCCCCCGCACCGCATCGAAGCGTTCGACATCTCTCACCTGCAGGGGACCGATAGCGTCGCTTCCGTCGTCGTCTTCGAGGACGGCCGGCCGAAGAAGTCGGACTACCGGCTCTTCGGGATCGCCTCTCAGAGCCTCCTCGCGCCCGACGACTTCAAAAGCATGGCCGAGGCGGTCGAGAGGCGCTACCGGCGCGTCCATTCGGAGGGCGGCCCGATGCCGGACCTCGTGCTGGTTGATGGCGGGCGCGGGCAGCTCCAGGCCGCCCTTGCCGCTCTGGACCGCGTCGGCATCGCGCTTCCCGCGGTCGGCCTCGCCAAGAGGGAAGAGGAGATCTGGATGCCCGGCCGGTCCGAACCGATCCGGCTTTCCGGTAAGGATCCCGCGCTGAAACTGATCCAGAGACTCCGGGACGAGGCGCACCGGTTTGCGATCCGGACGCATCGCGGGAGGCGCTCCAGGCGCATGCGCGAGACGTCTCTGACGTCGATTCCCGGAGTGGGATCGACGCGCGCCCGCATTCTCCTGAAGCGATTCGGGTCCCTGTCCGGAGTCGCGGCCGCCGACCCGCTCGACATCGTGGACGCGGTTGGTCCCGCAACGGCCAGGGCGATCCAGGCGTACCTCGCCGGCTCCGCCGAGCGATCGGCTTGACGGCTTGACAGCTTGACGGCCTGAAAGCCTGACGCGGCGCAACTTCCGTCGAAAACGCCGGCGACGCGCTAGACTACCTGTGTGCCGGTGACAAACACTCGGGCGAGCGCACTCCTGGCCGGAGCCGCGCCCCCGTCGGCGCTCGCGGCGCCTCCCGCTCGATGAAGGCGTCGTTCGACGCGGCCGGAGACGTTCGCGAGGTCGACCTTCTCGCCGCGTTCGTCGAGCTCTGGCGCTCCAGGGCCGCGGGTGTCGTCTCTTTCTCCCGCGCGGGTGCATCCTCGGCATTCGCCGTGACCGACGGCGACGTGGTCTCGATCTCTTCCTCCGAGGCTCGATTCGAGAGCTCCGCGATCCTCATCCGCGCGGGCAAGCTCGACGCGGCCGCGCTCGAGCGCCTCGGGGTGCCGGAAGGCGCCGACGGCGCGCTCGCCGCCCTGCAGGCGGGCATCCTGACGAAGCGGGAATGGCGCTGGGGAGAGAAGATCCGCGGAATCGAGGTGCTCGCCGATCTGCTCGGCTGGCCCGACGGCAGTTACGACTTCGACCGTGAGGCGCGGCCGGCGGCGGGAGAATTCAGCGTGGCGATCCCGCGCCTTCTGCTGGAGCTCTTCCTGCGGTCGCGGGACCGCAATCTGATCGAACATCAACTCGGACCCTCCGACGCAACGCTCGTGCGGACCGCCGACTTCGACGCCGAATTCTCCACGTTCGGGCTGACCGCCGATGCGGAATCCGTGGTCCGGATGATCGACGGAAAGGCGACCGCGGACGAGATCGCCCGCGGGGCCCCGGCAGACGAGTTCGCGGTGCGCAAGCTTCTCGCGGCGCTGAAGACCCTGGGGCTCCTTCGGTCCGAGGCGGGACGCGCGCAGGCGGCGGAGGCGGCGGGGCCGGCGCAAGGAGGGGACCCGGAGGGGCTCGCGGCCGCGCGCCTGGACACGGGGGCAATGGAACCCAACGAGCCTGGAGAAGTGCCATCGCCGGCCGCCGGTGAAACCGAGCTTCCCCCGCGTTCCGAGCCGCAGGAGAGAGCGCCCGAGGAACGGGGCGCCGGGCCCGCGGCCCGGGCGGCGTTTGCCGGGAGCGGACTTGCCTCCGCGCCCACGCTGCCGCAGACGTCGGAGTTCGATCTCGATCCCGCCCCTCCGTCGGCCCTGGAGGCGTTTCCCCTGCCCGGAGCCGCCGGCGCGGGGGAGGCGCGGACCGGAGGCAGGAGTCCCTCCGCCGATTCTCTTTATGAGCCGATACCCGCGGACGGAGACACGGTCGCGCGGCTCGACGCTCCGGGCACGCGAGGAGCCGGTCCGCTCCTCGTCTGGGTCATCGTCGCGCTCGCCCTCCTGACGGCCGTCATCCTGTTCCTGCGATCCCGGTCGGCAGCTCGCGGAACAGCGGGCGAGGAAGCGCCCGTCACCCCCGCGGCCTCGGCACCCGGGCCGACCGCGGTCGCCGCCCTCGTTCCGACGTCCGGACCACCCGCCGTGGCGCCGATGCCGCCCCGCGCGACGGCGCTTTCCCCGGCCGCCACGCCGCGCCCGGCGCTGACGGCGAAGCCCGCTCCAACCTCCGCCCGCGCGGCGGCGGGACGAGCGACGCCCTCCGCGTCCGCCGCCCCCCCGACCCCGCCCGCCGTGGATGGCTCCGCGGGCCGCGCCGAGTGGCTGGCCCGTGCCGGACGGGATCGCGCGCGCCTGAAATCCGGGCGCGGAACACGGTACGCCGTTCAACTCGAGCTCGCCTGCGAAGTTCCTTCTCTCGCGGAAGCCTGGAGGCACGACCGGCCCCCCGGCTCGATGTGGCTGCTCGCCAGCCGCCACGGCACCCGTGAATGCTTCCGGGTCTTCTGGGGAAGATTCCCCACCCTCGAAGACGCGCGAAAAGCGAGGTCGGGCATCCCGGCGTTCTTCTCGACTCCCTCCAACCACCCGGCGATCGTCTCGGTCCCGTGACGGCCGGGAAAAAGGAAGAGCTCCGAGCTCGCGTGCCGCAAACGGCTCTGCGAGCGACATTTCCACCGCCCTCGCCGGCGACCCGGCATCGATTCTGATACCCTATCTCTACCTCCGGTGATCATGAATACACCGCGCTCCGGCTTTCGGGGTTCTCTGGCGGAGACTCCGCTTCCGCAGGTTCTCCGCCGCATCTTCCTCGAAGGGCTCAAGGGAACCCTGACGCTCGTCCGGGGTGACGAGACCCGGCATCTCTTCTTCGAAAAGGGGGAACTGCGCACCGCGACCTCCTCCCGGGAAGGTCAGCGGATCGGGGCGTTTCTAAAGCGCCGCGGGTGGATCACCGACGAAGACCTCTCGTGGGCTCTGGAGACCGTCGCACGGCAGGGCCGCGCGCGCCTTGGCAAGATCCTGATCGAAAAGGGGCTGGTTTCGCGGCAGGTCCTGGACGCCGAGATGCGGCGCCTCGTCGAGGAGATCGTCTTCTCGACGTTCGAGTGGGACCAGGGCGAATACCGGTTCCAGTCCTCGACGGGCGTCCTCGATCCCGACGTGGCGCTCACGCTTTCGACCGCGGCCATCGTCGTCGAAGGCATTCGCCGCCTGCCCGAAAGCGAAGTTTTTGCCAGACGCCTCGGCGAGGCACACGCCGTTCCGATCCTGGCGCGCGATCCCATGTCGCGCTACCAGTACCTGCCGCTGACGCCGCAGGAGGCATATCTGCTGTCCCGCGTTGACGGCGCCCTCGATCTCGAATCGCTCCTGAAGCTCGGCGGAGGATCGAGAGGCGCGGCCGCGAAGACGCTGTACGCGCTCTTCTCCTGCGGCATCGTGGAGTGGAAGAAGGAGGGTGCCGCCAGCGGTCACCCGGGCGGCTTCGAGGGGTTGAACGTCGTCGTCGATGCACAGTCGCCGGAGGGCGCGCCGGGGCACGCGGAGCTCGTCAAGAACACATACCGCCGCATCGACTGGCTGACCCACTACGAGCTGCTGGGCGTCGCTTCCACCGCGACAGCGGAAGAGATCGGCAAGGGCTATTTCGAGCGGAGCCGGCTCTTCCATCCGGACCTGCGGCACCGCGGAGATCTGCGCCAGTTCGAGCGCGAGCTTGCCGCCGTATTCGAGCGCTTGAAGCTCGCCCACGAAGCACTGTCGGATCCCGAGCGCCGCCGCGAATACGACGAATCTCTCGACTCCGCGCCCGTCCCCGTGGCCGTCGCGGAGACGTCGGCCAACCCGGAAGTGCGCCGCCACCTCGCCGAGCAGAGCTACCGGCGGGCTCGCGAGCTGATCGCCCAGAAGGACTTCCACCCCGCGGTCGAGATGATGCGGGAGGCGATCCGGTTCGTTCCGGACAATGCCGAATACCGGGTGTGCCTCGGCCAGGTGGAGCTCAAGAACGCCCTCTGGATCTCCAAGGGCCTCGACAACCTGAAGGAGGCCGCGCGCCTCGAGCCTCGGCGGGTCGCGTTCATCCGGGCGGCCGCGCGCGCTCTTCACGAGCACGGGAGGAATGAGGAGGCCGGGCCGTTTGCGAGAAGGCTGGTCGACCTCGATCCTTCACCGGAGCATCAGGAGCTCTTGGACAGCATCCTGGCGGGCGCCGTGCCGGCGCGTGTGTCCGACGATGCCGGGGGAGACGTTCTCGAATCGCTCGAGGGGCCGAGCTCGCCGGACGAAGTCAACCTCGAACGGTCCGCCGCGGGTCTTGCGCGTCAGCAGGAGGAGCGGCCCGGCCTCTTCTCGCGAATCTTCCGACCTCGGAATTGATCCCCTTCTGGACCGGCCTCGGCCTCGCCGCGGCCGCCGGGTTGAACGCCTGGTCGGTGCTGCTGATCTTCAACGCGCTCTACGCACTTCTGCCACAGGACTTCCCCGGCCGCGTCGCCGGCTTTCTGGCGAGCCCGGCGATGCTGCAGATCGCGATTGTCATGTTCCTGGCGGAATTCATCGTGACGAAGATTCCCCTGATCGACCGTTTCTGGGAGGCGGCCCACACGCTGCTCCGGCCGATCGTCGGCGCGCTGCTGGCCCTCGCGTGCCTCGGAGACCAGCCCGTCCCGGTGAAGGTCGGCATCGCGGCCCTCGCCGCGGTCGTCACCCTCGCGGCGCACACCGCAAAAACGACGAGCCGCCTGACTTCGACCGCGGCAACGGGAGGACTGGCTCAGATCGCGCTTTCCCTGTCGGAAGACATCGTGGCGATCGTGCTCGCGATCCTGCTGTTCTTCCAGCCGTGGCTGACGGCGCTCTTCCTCGTGGCGCTGCTGTTCGTTCTGCTCATGCACTGGCCGCGGGTGGCGCGCGGCCTGCAGGTTCTCTTCTTCCGGATTCAGCATCCGAGGCGGCGCACCGAAACCGGCGCCTGAAGGGGTCTGGATCGTTGCCCTATTTCCTCGACGGAAACAATCTGATCGGCGCCGGGCGGCGCGCGCGGACTCCCGGAGAGGAGGACCGCGCGGCGCTCGAAGGCGAGCTCGCCGGGAGACTGCGGGGCATGCGTTCCTCGGTGACGGTCTTCTACGACGGCCCGCCGGGGCGAACCCGCTCGCTGGGAAGTCTGACGATCCGGCAACCCGGCGGCTCCGCGGACGACGCCATGCTGCGGGACATCGGAGCGTCTCGGGATCCGGGCCAGATCACCGTCGTTACCGCGGACCGGGGACTCGCCCGCGCAAGCGAAGACGCGGGAGCGAAGTCGCTTTCTCCGGGAGAATTCTGGGATCGCTTCGGGAAGAGAGCGGCGACTCCGGGCGGCGCGAAGGGCCCGGAGGCCCCCCGGGTGGACGTCCAGGAGTGGATGGACTATTTTTCCAATCCCGAAAACAAGAAGACGTAGCGGTCGAGCGGCAGCCTCCCGACTGCGAACCGCGCGCCCTGACGGCCGCCGGGACGGGCCCGCGGATTTTCATATACTCACGTCGGCTCCGAGCGGGCCACGTGATCGTCCCGGGAAACCGGGGAGGAAAGTCCGAACTCCGAACGGGTGGCATGCCGGGTAATCCCCGGTCGCGGCGACGTGAAGGAAAGTGCCACAGAAATTAAACCGCCTTCTGCCCTTTGCCGGGCGGACGGTAAGGGTGAAACGGTGCGGTAAGAGCGCACCGCCCCGACGGCAACGCCGGGGGCAGGGTAAACCCCATGCGGAGCAAGGCCAAATAGGGAGACGGAGGGTGCCCGTCCCGTTCCACTTCGGTGGACCGTCTCCGGGTCGGCTGCTGGAATCCGGGAGCGATCCCGGGTCTAGAGGAATGATCGCGGCCCCGGGCAACCGGGGAACAGAATTCGGCTTACCGGCCCGCTCGGAGTCTTAACCGTCGCCTCCTCTCACTGCGGGGCCTGCCGTCCGCCGCGCCGCGGCGAACGGCACCGCCGGGCGGCTCGCCTGTGGGCTCGACCGTCCGGCTCGCCCCTCCGTTCGCTCCGGCTCCCGCCCCGAGAGGCTCCTCCCTCCCTCTGGTCGGGAGACTCCTCCCGGGGCGAGCTTAGCCACCAGGTAGGCGGAGGCGCAGCTCTGCTCCCTGTGCACCGACCGGGGTCTTCCGGCGATCCCGGTCCTCGCGGCGTTGCCGCACCGCGTCCTTCTGCTCTGGTCGCAGTTTTACTGCGCACATCTCGTGGGTTACGCCGTCCACCGGCACATTCGGGAGCTCGGCTGGGATTGATCTGCGATTTTTGAGCCGCGTTCCGGGAACTCGGCCGGCTTAACATGCGGCATGGGACACCCCCTCGGATGGATTCTTCCGGCGCGTCTGCGGCCGGGGGCCCGTATCGGTGTGGCGGCGATCTCCGGACCTGTCGATGCAAGACGCCTGGCGGCGGGCGTCCACTCCCTGGAAGCGCGCGGGTACGAGGCCGTTCTCGCGGACAATGTCGGCCAGCTCGACCTCTTCCTCGCCGGACCGGACCGGGTGCGGGCCGCCGCGTTTCGAAGGCTCCTGGCGGATCCTTCGATTGATGCGATTTTTTTCGCGCGGGGCGGATACGGCGCCTCGAGGATCCTCCCGTTTCTGGATCCGGCAGAGATCGTCGCCAATCCGAAGATCCATATGGGGGGATCGGACGTGACCGCCCTTCTCGCCTACATCGGGAAGGTGGCCGGCCTGACGACCTTCTACGGGCCGATGGTCGCCGTCGAGATGGCCTCCGGAGAGCCGCTCGACTGGGAGCGCGTGTTGACGGGCGAGACGCCCCCGGAGCACCGCTTCGGTCATGCCGATGCTCTGGCCCCCGGCAGCGGGGAAGGGCCCCTGACCGGCGGGTGCCTGTCGCTCCTGGCGTCGCTCGTCGGCACGCCAGAGGCCGTTTGCGGTCATG
>JBBQDF010000011.1:0-14830 GCA_038319475.1 Thermoanaerobaculia bacterium | reverse complement strand
CGGTTCCTTCGAGGTCGTTTCTGTGGGAGTGCTGGCTTTGCATCTCGAAGCCGCGCGGCGCTCCTTCTTTCATGACGGGATCGTCTTCGCGGCTCTCGACGCGGTCAACGATCCCGTCAAGAGCCCGACGTTGAACCGGCTCGATTTGAACCTCCCGCCGGAATCGTAAGAGCGCTCTCGCGAATCCTGAGAGCGCTCTTTCGCGCTCAGGCCTGCTTGTCCGGCGGCGGCGCCGAGCGGCGCAGCTCCTCGCCCGAGACCAGGCGCTCCTCGCCAATGTCCGGCCGGCGCCCGGTCAGCATGCCTTTGGCGACCTCGAACAGCACGACGGGTTGCGGCTTGTCGGTGGTCATGTACCGCGCGGAGGTCGCACGCACTCCGATGAGCACGATGCGCGGGTCTTCCGCCGTTCCGGAGCGCGGGTCGTCCGAGGATCCTCCGTCGAACCAGGCCTTCCAGTCCGGCTTATAGAGCTGCCGGATACGGGCCCGGTCCCTGTAGATCTCGGCCTCGCCCGCGATCGAGACCCACTCTCGCGTTCGGTCCTTGTAGTACGTCAGGTTGACGTGAGGATCAGCGCCGATCTCATCGAGCTTGTCGGATCCCTCTTCGGCGGCGAACCAGAAATCCGCACCGGGGGCGCGGTCCTGATTGGCCATGGGGCGCGAGACGAGGCTGCCGTCCGGGCGCCGCGTCACGAGCATCGCCGTCTCGATGTCCTTGATCAGCTCGTAGAGACGTTCGACCGTCTCAGAAGTCCTTTCACTCATGGAATCCCTCCTCTTTGGAAGTCGAAAGGCTCGTGACCTTCCATTCCCGCAGGAGAGCAAGAGACGGACCATCGAACGGGAGGGCCGTCCGACCGATCGGACACGCGGGCTCGGACTACTTCTTCCGGATGAGGGACATGCCGTCGCGAACCGTCAGCAGCACCTTTTCGACGCGAGAGTCCGCCGCGACGAGGTCGTTGAAAGCCACGATCGCGCGGTCGCTCGCCTCCTTCGGGTCGAGAACCTTCCCGCTCCAGAGGACGTTGTCCGCCACGATCAGCCCTCCCGGCGAAAGCAGCGGCATGACGGCCTCGTAGTAGCGCGAGTAGTTCTCCTTGTCCGCGTCGATGAAGACGAAGTCGAACGGGGGAGACAGCGTCGCCAGGGTTTCCAGGGCGGGTCCCATCCGGATGCGGACCTTCGAACCGTGGGGGCTTTTCGCGAAATATCGCCGCGCGATCTCCTCCGCCTTCGGATCGACGTCGCAGGTGATGAGCTCGCCGTCCGGGGGCAGACCGGCAGCGATCATCAATCCCGAGTAGCCGGTGAACATGCCGATCTCGAGAGCGCGCCGGGACCGCGAGATCGCGACGAGGGTCTTCAGAAACGTTCCCTCGACCCGCCCGACCTGCATCCCGGGCGACGCCATCGAGCGATACGTCTCCTCGCGCAGCTCTTCGAAAAGAGGATCGACCGGTTCGGTGTGCGCCTCGGCGTACTGCTCGATCGCTTCGGAGATCAGGTTCGGCATGGGGGGAATTATGACAATTCCTCCCTCTCCCCGCGGCCGGGGGAGAGTGGATAAAAAGTGACGAGGCACGTCCTCACCCCCACCCTCTCCCGCCTGGAGAGCGAGTGCTCTACCGCCGGCGGCGCTCGGCGCCTTCCAGGAGCCGGCGGCCGTCGACGACCGCGCGGTGGTGGATGCCCCGCCCGATCTCGCCCGCGTCGTCGCGCGCGGCCACCTGGAACGCGTAGAACTTCCCCTCGCGTCCCGAGTAGGTCGCCTCGGCCGTGACTCGCGACCCCGTCGGCGTCGCGGCGGTGTGCGTGACGTTCACCAGGACGCCGACGGACTCCTGCCCGGGACCGAGCGAGGGCGCCAGGATCCGGGACGCGGCGAGCTCCATCAGCGCGATCATCCGGGCCGTCGAGAAAACCGCCGGGAACGACTCGCCGCTCTTCTCCGCCAGCCTGCTGGCGAGATCCGTCGCTTCCACGATCCAGCTGGCCTCCGCCCGGGCCCCGACGGAAGGCGCTTTCGGTTCCGACATGAATTCGGCCCTCCGGCTTATGTGGCGAATCGGCTCGCGACGAGGAGCGCCGTCCCCAGCAGGCCCAGGTACACGGCGAACGGCCGGAGCGTGTGGGTTCGCAGATATCGAAGCAGGAACTCGACCGCGATGTAGCCGACGACCGCGGAGGCGATGAAGCCCGCCACGAGCGGGGCGGCGCCGATCGACGGGCCGTGGTCCTTGCGCAGGTCGAGAAGGGTCTTCGCGCCGGCGCCGAGAATGATCGGCAGAGCGAGAAGAAACGAGAAACGCGTCGCGTCTTCGCGGGTCAATCCGCGCAGCCGGCCGGTGCCGATCGTCATGCCCGACCGGGAGAGCCCGGGGAAGAGTCCCGCGGCGGCCTGCGCCAGCCCGACCAAGAGCGCGTCGAACAGGTTGATACGCGAGAGGTCACGCGCGCTCGACCGGCGCGCCTCGCCAATTCGCTCCGCGACGAGGAAAAAGACGCACGCGATCAGCATCGCGATCCCGATCGACGCGAGCGTGCGGAACGCCTCGAATCGCTTGAGGAGGAAGAGCCCGGCGAGCACTCCCGGAATGGTTCCGATGACGATCGGGACGATGAGCGCCCGGTCGGACTCGCTCTCCGCCGGACGTCCGGTCGCGGCGCGGAGGGCCTCCGACACGATCCCGACGAGGAGCCGCCACGTGGCGACGATCAGAGCGAGCGCGGTGCCGAGGTGCACAACGAGATCGAAGGAGTGCGCGATGTCCGCGTCCCGGATCTTCAGGAAGAACTGGGCGATCGTGAGATGTGCGGTCGAGGAAACAGGGATGAACTCCGTCAAGCCCTGGATCACACCGAGAAGGATCGCCTGTAAGACGGACATGGCCGGCAGTCTACCGTCGCCTACGCTCACTCCGGGACGTGCCTTCGCCGCTGCGAAGGCACCGGCGAGCGGCTCGGCCGGATGCGGCCTTCGACCGCTCGCCTCGTCCCTGCGTTCGCTTCGGCTCCCGCCCCGACAGGCTCCTCCCTCCCTCTGGTCGGGAGACTCCTCTCGGGGCGAGCGTATCCACCGACTTGCCGGAAGCGCAGCTGTGTTCTTTTTCCCGCCGTAGGAACAGGCGAGGGTTCGGGCAAGGAGGCCGTCCTGCGTCGAGGGTCGAGGCTTCCTTCCGACCTCTCGATTCAGGTGGGAACTCTAACGTCGCCTCCGCTCACTCCGGGACGTGCCTTCGCCGCTGCAGGCACCGGCGAGCGGCTCGGCCGGATGCGGCCTTCGACCGCTCGCCTCGTCCCTGCGTTCGCTCCGGCTCCCGCGTATCCACCAGTGGGGGTGGGTACGACCTCGAGGACGTTAGAGTAGGAGAGACACCCATGGCGACACGGGAAGACCCTCCCCGGCGCGCGGGCGCGCCTTCTGGCCGCGCCGCGCTTTTCGCGGCGGCGGCCGTCCTCACCGTGATTCTTTTTGGTGTGCTTTCGGCGGCGCTCTCCTGGCGGACCTGGATCGTTCCGTTCGTGGATTCGCCGCGGGAGATGAACGTGCCGGCACGGCTTGCGGCGGGGGAGCGGCTCTACGGGGACGTCGTCTACTACTACGGGCCAGCCGGTCCGTGGATCAGCGCGGCGGCCATAGTGGCATTCGGACGGCGGTTCGCCGCTCTCGAGGCGGTGGGGCTGTCCGCGGCTGTCCTGCTGTTCGGGGCGCTTCTGGTTCTGACGCGCCGGGCAGGCAGCCCTCTTGCGGCGTTTGCCGGACTGGTGTGGGCGGCGGCGCTCTGCATCGGGGCGCCCAACGGCGGCTCGTTTCTCTTTCCGTACTCCTTTGGCGCGCTCTGGGCGCTCGGCGGCGCTCTCCTGGCGCTCGCGGCGGCCTCGGGGGCGGCGACTCGCCGCGCGCGTCTCGTCGCCGGTGCCGGCCTCGCGCTCGCGCTCCTCGCGAAACCTGAAGTCGGCGCGGCTCTCGCCGTCGTGCTGCTCGCCGGCGCGATGCGCGATGCGGAACGCGGCCGGGTCCGGCACGTGTCGAGCGCCCTCGCGATCGGGGCAGCGGTCGCCGCCGCAGGCTGGGGGATTGCGTGCGTTGGACTGCCGCTTTCGGCTCTAACCCCCGAAGGGCCGCTGGCGCTTTTTTCGCCGCCTGCCGAATGGCGAAACGTCTACCGGGTCATGTCGGGCGCCGCCGACCCCCGAGGCTCCACGAACCGGGTGGCGACCGCGCTCTTCCTCGATCTCGCCATTGCGGCGGCCGCCTGGGCCGCGGGCTCCCGGGCAGCGGAAAAGGTCTCGCGCGTCGCGATCGCGGTCTCCGTCCTCCTCTGCGGCGCCATCGCGGTTTTTTTCTGCCTGCCCCCCGGCGCCGCGATCGAGGACCGGCTCCCGCCTCTGCTCGCGCCGATGCCCGTCGCCGCGGCGATCGGCGCGGCCCTTCTGCTGCGTTCCCCGCTCGACCCGCGGACGCGCGCGCGATTTTTTCTTTTCGGGTTCGCGGCGGCCACGGCCTCACGGGTCCTGTTCGGACTGGCGTACGGCCGCGTGACGACGCCGTATTCGATCCTCGTCTTTCCGGGGCTCGCGGCCGCGGCGGCGGTGCTGGCGATCGACGGCCTCGCTTCGCGCGCGGCATGGCCGAGGGGAGCGCGCGTCCTCCTGGCGTCGGCATTCTTTTTCGCGGGGGCGCTGGCCCTCGCGCGCGGTGCCCGGCTTCATCCTCCCGGACGCTTCCCGCTGCTCGAGACGCCCTCCGGCGCCCTGCGCCTTCCCGCCGACCGCGCCGAGGCGGTGGCCGGGGCCGCCGGCTACCTCCAGGTGATGACACGGCCCGGCGACGGATTCGCCGGGTTCCCGGAAGGCGGACTCTTCAACTTCACCCTCGGGCTTCCCAATCCGCTGCGGGAGGAGCAGGTGCTTCCCGGCCACCTCGGCGCGGAGCGCGAGAAGGAGGTTGCCCGCCGCATCGAAACCGCCGGCCCTCGTTTCATCGCGATCGCCAACCAGCAGACGGCCGTCTTCGGACCGGCGGCGTTCGGGGAGGACTACGCGCGCGGAATCCGAGCGTCGATCGCGCGTCGTTACCGGCTGGGCGCCTCCTTTGGCGATGCGGCGCCGGACGCGCGCGTCGGAGACCCCCGCTTCTTCATCCAGGTGTACGAGCGACTGACAGTGCCGCACGACGCTGCTTCATCCCCCTCGTCCGGGCGGCGATGACCGGGCTCGTCCCCGTCCAACAGAACCACCCCGGGACGTTCCGAGAGTTCACGCCGGCGGACGTTTTCAAACCGATGCGCCTTCGAAGGCGGAGAACGCCGGGACGAGCGGAGCGGGCGGGCTCAGTGAGCGATCTGCCCCGCGTCCCACCCTCCGCCGAGCGCTTTCACCAGGTTGACGCTCGCGGTCATCCGGCGCGTCAGCAGATCGACGGCCGCGCGCTCGTTCGAGAGCGCGACGCTCTGCGCGGTAACGACTTCGAGGTACGTCGTGATCCCGCCCGAGTACCGGCTCTGGGCGAGCGCGAGGGAACGCTCCGCCGCCGCGGTCGCTTCCGCCTGCTGGACGGCCTCCTCGGAGAGGATCCGGACGGCGGCGGCGTTGTCCTCCACCTGCACGAACGCCGAGAGGACGTTTTCCCGGTAGAACGCGACGGCGGCGTCGTATCCGGCCTGCGCCTGCTCCCGGGCCGCGCGCCGGCGGCCGCCATCGAAGATCGTGAAGAGAATCGACGGTCCGATCGACCAGAAGCGCGCGGGCAGAGAGAACCAGTCCGACAGCCGCGTGGCCTCGTAACCGCCGGCCGCGGCGAGCAGCAGGCGAGGGAAAAAGGCGGCGGTCGCGATGCCGATCTGTGCGTTCGCGGCCGCCATGCGCCGCTCCGCGGAGGCGATTTCGGGACGCCGTTCGAGAAGCTCCGAAGGCAGCCCGACGGGAATACCGGGCGGAGCGTAGGTCACCGCCGTCGGAGGGATCGCGAAGTCTCCCGGGGCCTTGCCGACGAGCATGGCGATCGCGTGCTCGAACCGGGCCCGGGAAAGCCGCAGGTCGATCAGCTGCGCCCGCGTCGTGAAGAGCTGCGTCTGCGCCTGCGCGACGTCCACTCCCGAGACGACGCCCTGATCGTGGCGGTTGACGGTCAGCCGCAGCGCTTTCTCGTAGCCGCCGGCCGTGGACTCGAGGAGTTGAATCTGCGCGTCGATCCCGTGCAGCTCGAAGTAGTCGACCGCGAGCTCCGCGTGCATCGTCAGGCGCACCGTCTCGAGGTCCGCTTCGGTCGCCTGCGCGATGGCGGCGTTGGCCTCCACGTTGCGCCGGATGCGACCGAAGACGTCGACTTCGTAGTTCAGGTCGATGGGAAGCCGGTACGTCGTCACGGTGACGGGGGTTCCGCCGTTTGCGGCCGCCGACCGGCCGCTCTCACTCCGGCTCAGGGAGGGTGACGTGCTCACGGTCGGGTAGTAGTCCGCCCGCGCGCCTCGGACCGCGGCCCGCGCGCCGCGGAACTGAGCCTCCGCCCGCGAGATCGTCTGGTTGGAAACGGTCACCTGCTCTTCGAGCGCGTTCAAGACGGGATCTCCGAAGACCTCCCACCACCTTCCGCGCGACGCGGCGTCCGCCGGTTGCGCGGGCTTCCACCGTTCGGGTGCGGCTGCCACGGACCCCGCGGGCGCCTCTTCCCGGAATTTCGCGGGGACCGGCGCCTCGGGGCGGCGATAGTTCGGGCCGGCCGCGCAGCCCGCGGTGGCCGCCGCCAGCGCCGCGCCGAGGAGCCGGCGAAGCCCCCTCACGCCTTTTCTCCGGCGGCGGGCACGGCGGGAAGGACGGCGATCCCGGGGGCCGCGCGCCCGCCGTGCCGGAGGCGCTGAAGGCGCAGCCGGAAGCGGTCCAGGTACAGGTAGACGACGGGCGTCGTGAAGAGCGTGAGCATCTGGCTGAATACGAGGCCGCCGACGATCGCGATGCCCAGCGGACGGCGCAGCTCCGAGCCGGTTCCGCCGCCGAGTGCGAGCGGGAGCCCTCCGAGGAGCGCCGCCATCGTCGTCATCGTGATCGGGCGAAAGCGCAGGAGGCACGCCTGAAAGATCGCGTCCTCGGGGCTCTTGCCCTCCTTGCGCTCCGCTTCGATCGCGAAGTCGATCATGAGGATCGCGTTCTTTTTGACGATTCCGATCAGAAGGATGATGCCGATGAGCGCGATGACGGAGAGCTCGGTGCGGCAGATGAGGAGGGCGATCAGCGCGCCGACTCCCGCGGAGGGGAGTGTCGAGAGGATCGTGATCGGATGAATGAGGCTTTCGTACAGGATGCCGAGAACGAGGTAAACGGTCAGCAGAGCCGCGGCGATCAGGATCGGCTCGTTCGCGAGCGACGCCTGGAACGCCTGGGCGGTCCCCTGGAAGCTGCCGCGGATGGTCCCGGGGAGCCGGAGCTCGGCACCGGCGCGCTCGATCGCGTTGACCGCCGTCCCGAGAGCGACTCCCGCCGGCAGGTTGAAGGACACGGTGACGGACGGGAACTGCCCCTGGTGGTTGACGGTCAGCGGAGCGGTCTTCGCGGTGTACTGCGTGAACGCCGCGAGCGGCACCATCTCGTTGGTCTTCGAGCGGACGTAGATCGCCTTCAGTCCCTGCGGGTCCTGCCAGAATGCCGGGTCGACCTCCATGACGACGTGGTACTGGTTCAACTGCGTGTACATCGTGGACACCGGTCTCTGACCAAACGCGTCGTAAAGCGTGTTGTCGATCATCTGCGGGGTGATCCCCAGGCGCGCGGCGGTGCTCCGATCGATCTCCAGGGACGCCTGCAGCCCCTTGTTCTGCTGGTCGCTGTTGACGTCCGCGAGCTCCGGAAGGCGGCGGAGGCTCTGAACGACGCGCGGTGCCCACACGAAGAGCTCCTGCGGATCGTCGCCCTGCAGCGTGTACTGGTACTGCGCACCGCCGCCGCGTCCGCCGATACGGAGGTCCTGAATGGGCTGCAGGAAGAGGTTTGCGCCGGGCACGTGCGCGAGCTTGCCCCGCAGGCGGGCAATGATCTGGTCCGCGTTCACGTCGCGCTCCTCCCGCGGCTTCAATGCGACGAACATCCGGCCGGAGTTGGAGGTGCCGCCGAGAAAACCGTTCGCGGTCTCGACGGCCGGATCCTTCATCACCGTTTCGACGAACTGCGCGAGCTTCTTCTGCATCGCCTGGAATGACGTGTCCTGATCGGCCTGGATCGAGCCGTTCAACCGTCCCGTGTCCTGCTGCGGGAAGAAGCCTTTCGGCACCTTCGCGTACAGAAACACGGTGGCGGCCATCGTGGCCAGAGTCACCGCGAGCGTCATGGGCTGGTGCCGCAGGACCCACCCGAGCGACTTTTCGTACCGGCCCAGGATCCAGTCAAAGGCCCGCTCACTCGCCATGTAGAAGCGTCCGTGCCCCTCCGCGTCGTGCGGCTTCAGGAGCAATGCGCACATCATCGGGGTGGTCGTCAGGGAGACGACGAGCGACACGGCGATCGCGACCGACAGCGTCACCGCGAACTCGCGAAACAGCCGTCCAACGATGCCCCCCATCAGCAGGATCGGGATGAACACCGCGATGAGCGAGATGCTGATCGAGACGACCGTGAAGCCGATCTCCTTCGCCCCCAGAAGTGCCGCCTCGAGAGGCTGCATGCCCTTCTCGAGGTGCCGCGTGATGTTCTCGATGACGACAATCGCGTCGTCGACGACGAACCCTGTCGCCACCGTGAGCGCCATCAGCGAGAGATTGTCGAGGCTGTAGTCGAGCAGGTACATCACACCGAAAGTGCCGATGAGCGAGATGGGGACCGCTACGCTCGGGATCAGCGTCGAGCGGACGTTTCGGAGGAACAGGAACACCACCAGAATCACCAGCACGATCGAGATCACGAGAGTGATCTGCACATCCTTCACGGAGGCCCGGATGGTGCGCGTGGCGTCGATCACCACGTTCAACTGGACGACAGGAGGGATGGACGCCTGGAGCTGCGGAAGGATGGCGCGGATCGCGTCCACCGTCCGGATGATGTTCGCGCCGGGCTGCCGGAAGATGATCATGATCACGGCAGGCTTTCCGTTGGAAAGGCCGCCGGTCCGGATGTCCTCGACCGAGTCGGTCACGCGCGCGACGTCTCCGAGGCGCACCGCGGATCCGCTCCGGTAGCGGATGATGAGCGGCTCGTACTCGGAAGCCTGGAGGAGCTGGTCCGTCGTCGACAGGGACCAGGTCCGGCCGTCCCCCGCGAGACTCCCCTTCGCCCGATTCGCGTTGGCCGACGCGAGCGCGGTTCGGACATCTTCGAGCGACAGCCCGTTGTTGTTCAAAGCCGTCGGGTTGATGTCGACGCGCACCGCCGGGAGCGCTCCGCCTCCGACCACCACCTGCCCGACTCCGCGCACCTGGGAAAGCTTCTGCTGGAGAACGGAGGAAGCGATGTCGTACATCTTCGCCCGGCGCACGACGTCGGAAGTCAGTGAGAGCAGAAGGACAGGAGCGTCCGCGGGGTTGACCTTCCGGTAATTGGGATTGTTCGGCAGGTTCGCGGGTAACTGGCCTCTCGCGGCGTTGATCGCCGCCTGGACGTCGCGGCCCGCGGCGTCGATGTTGCGGTTCAGGTCGAACTGGAGCGTGATGTTTGTCGAGCCCTGCGAGCTCGCCGAGGTCATTTCCGTCACGCCGGCGATGCGCCCGAACTGCCGCTCGAGCGGTGTCGCGACCGACGAGGCCATGGTCTCGGGGCTCGCCCCGGGCAGTCCGGCGTTGACGTTGATGGTCGGGAACTCGACCTGGGGCAGCGGCGAGACCGGAAGGAACCTGTAGGCGATGCCTCCGGCGAGAGCGATCGCGACCGTCAGCAGGCTCGTCGCGATCGGCCGCCGGATGAAGGGCGCGGAAATGCTCATGCGCCCTCGACCGGCTGGAGGGCGGCGGCGGAGGCGCGTCCCTTCCTGGTCATGCGCCGGGAGAGCCGGTCGAAGGCGAGGTAGATGACCGGCGTCGTGTAAAGGGTCAGCAGCTGGCTGAAGATCAGGCCCCCGACGATCGTGATACCGAGCGGCCGGCGCAGCTCCGAGCCGATCCCGGAGCCGACCGCGAGCGGAACGCCGCCGAGCAGGGCCGCCATCGTGGTCATGATGATCGGGCGGAAACGCAGCCGCGCGGCGGAGAAGATCGCATCCTCGGGCGTCCGCTTCTCGTTGCGCTCGGCATCGAGTGCGAAGTCGATCATCATGATCGCGTTCTTCTCGACGATGCCGATCAGCAGGATGATGCCTATGAGCGCGATGACGGAGAAGTCCGTCCGAAAGAGCATCAGGGAGAGAAGCGCGCCGACGCCCGCCGAGGGCAGCGTCGAGAGAATCGTCAGCGGGTGGATGTAGCTCTCGTAGAGGATGCCGAGCAGAATGTAGACCGTCACGATCGCCGCTAAGATCAGCAGCGGCTGATTCGCGAGCGACGCCCGGAACGCGGCGGCGGTGCCCTGGAAGTTCCCCTGGATGCTCGCCGGCATCCGAAGCTCCGTCCGCGCCTTTTCGATCGCGCGGACGGCTTCTCCGAGCGACGCGTTCGGCGCGAGATTGAACGAGACCGTCGCGACCGGGAACTGCCCCTGGTGATTAATCGCGAGGGGCGCATTGCCGGTCCGGATCTGCGTGAACGCGCCGAGCGGCACGGGCCCTCCGCCGGAGGCGCGCAGGTAGACGCTGCCCAGGTCCTCGGGCCGCCGCTGGAACGACGGGTGCGACTCGAGCACGACGCGGTACTGGTTCAACTGCGTGAACATGGTCGAGATCTGCCGCTGACCGAACGCGTCGTAAAGGGCGTCATCCAGCATCTGGGGCGTGATGCCCAGGCGCGAGGCGGTCGTCCGGTCGAGGACCAGCCGCGCCTCGAGGCCCGCGTTCTGCTGGTCGCTCGCGACGTCGCTCAACTCCGGGAGCGCCTGCAGCCGGCTGACGAACTTCGGCGTCCATTCGCCGAGCTCCTTCGCGTCCGCGTCCTCGAGGCTGTACTGATACTGCGTCCGGCTGACCCGGTCTTCGACGGAGAGGTCCTGGACCGGCTGCATGAAGAGAGTGATGCCCTCGAGCTTCGCGAGCTCCGGCTGGAGCCGCCGGATCACTTCGCCGGCGCTTGCCCCCCGGTCGCCGAGCGGCTTCAAATTGATCTGGATGCGCCCGCTGTTCATGGTCGTGTTCGTACCGTCGATGCCGATGAACGACGAGAGGCTGTCGACCGCGGGGTCCTTCAAGAGCACCCGCGCGACGGCCTGCTGCCGTTCTGCCATCGCGGGGAAGGAGACCGTCTGCGAGGCCTCGGAAATTCCGAGGATCACGCCGGTGTCCTGAACCGGGAAGAAGCCCTTGGGAATGAGGATATAGAGAATGATGGTGGCCGCGAGAGTGGCGGCGGCGACGACGAGAGTGGCGGGCTGGTGCCGGAGGACCCACGTCAACGTGCGCGCGTAGAACTCGATGATCTGCTCGAAAATCCGCTCGGACCGCTTGTAGAACGCGCTCTGCTCTTCCGGCTTCCGATGGCGCAGGAGCTTCGCGCACATCATCGGCGTGAGCGTCAACGACACGAACGCCGACACCAGGATCGTGACCGACAGCGTCACCGCAAACTCGCGGAAGAGCCGCCCGATGACGTCTCCCATGAAGAGCAGCGGGATCAGCACGGCGATGAGCGAGACGGTCAGGGAGAGGATCGTGAATCCGATCTGCGCGGAGCCCTTCAACGCCGCCTCGAGCGGCGGCATCCCCTCTTCGATGTATCGGGAAATGTTTTCGATCATCACGATGGCGTCGTCCACGACGAAGCCGGTCGAGATGGTCAGCGCCATGAGTGTCAGGTTGTTCAGGCTGTAGCCGAGCATGTACATGACGCCGAACGTGCCGACTAAGGAGAGCGGCACCGCGACGCTCGGGATGACCGTCGCCGCGAGCGTCCGCAGGAAAAGGAAGATCACGAGGACGACCAGCGCAATCGTCAGCATCAGCTCGAACTCCACCTCGTGCACCGACGCGCGGATCGTGTTCGTGCGGTCCGTCAGGATCGAGACCTCGATCGCGGAGGGCAGCGAGGCGCGAAGCTGCGGGAGAAGCGCTTTGACCCGGTCGACGACCGAGATGATGTTAGATCCCGGCTGCCGCTGGATGTTCAAGATGACGGCGGGCACGTCGTTCATCCAGGCCGCCTGCTTGACGTTCTCCGTGTCGTCGATCACGTTTGCGATGTCCGAGAGGTGGATGGGCGCACCATCCTTGTACGAGACGACCAGCGGCCGGTACTGCTCGCTCGAGAGCAGCTGGTCATTGGCGGCGATCTGGTACGCCTGGCGCGGGCCGTCGAACGTCCCCTTGGCCTGGTTGACGTTTGACTGCGCCACGGCGAGACGGACGTCCTCCATGGTCAATCCGTAGGAGGAGAGCGCGGTCGGATTGACCTGGATACGGACCGCGGGTTTCTGTCCGCCGCTGATGCTGACGAGCCCGACGCCGGGCAGCTGAGAGATCTTCTGGGCCAGACGCGTGTCGGCGAAGTCTTCGACCTTCGAGAGCGGCAGCGTCTTCGAGGTCAGCGCGAGCGTCAGGATCGGGGTGTCGGCGGGGTTCGTCTTACTGTAGATCGGCGGGTTCGGCAGGTCGCGGGGCAGATAGGTGCCGGACGCGTTGATCGCGGCCTGCACCTCCTGCTCGGCGACGTCGATGTTCAAATCGAGCGCGAACTGGAGCGTGATGACGGAGCTGCCGTCGGAGCTGCTCGACGTCATCTGGTTCAAGCCCGGGAGCTGCCCGAACTGGCGCTCGAGCGGGGCCGTCACCGCGGAGGCCATCACGTCCGGGCTCGCCCCTGGATAGAACGTGACGATCTGGATGGTCGGGTAGTCGACCTGCGGCAAAGCGGAGACGGGGAGCTGCCGGAAGCCGATGATCCCCGCGAGCAGGAGCCCGACCATGATCAGCGAGGTCGCGATCGGACGGAGGATGAAGGGGCGCGAGGGGCTCAAGAACCGGATTTCCGGGCGCCATCCGGGCGCGGGCCGCGGCCCCCGTCCTTGCCTCCGCGGCCCTGGGGTCCCGCTCCGCCGCGGCCGTTGCCGCCAGGGCCGCCGCGCGCCCCGCCCGTCGCCACTTTCGCGCCGGGCTGGAGTTTGTCGACGCCGTCGACCACGATCGGCTCCCCGGCCGCGACACCGCTGCGCACCGAAGTGACCTCGCCCTCGGTGAGCTGGACGTCGACGGTGCGCATCTCCGCGGTCGAATCCGGTTTCACGGCCCAGACGAACGTGCTCTGCGGGCTGCGCTGGAGAGCGGCGGTCGGTATCAGCACGGCGCCGCGGAGCGTGTTGACGAGCAGCCGCGCGTTCACGAACTGGTTCGAGTAGAGAGCGCTGTTGTCATTCTCGAACAGGGCTTTGATCCGGACCGTGCCGGTTGCCTGATCGATCTGGTTGTCGATCGCGAGGAGGGTCCCGACCGCCAGCTGATTTTTCAACTCGCGATCCCACGCTTCGACGGGAAGTTTTCTCCCCGTCCGGAGCTGCTCCTGAACGGGAGGCAGCTGATCCGCGGGGATGGTGAAGACCACCGCGATGGGCTGGAGCTGTGTGATCACGACGATGCCGTTGGGATCATTCGCGTGCACGATGTTGCCGGGGTCGACGAGCTTCAATCCCACCGTTCCGGTGATGGGAGCGGTGATCCGGCTGTAGGCGAGATTCAGGTTCGCGCCCTCGATGAGCCCCTGGTCGCTTCGCAGCGTGGCCTCGAGCTGCCGGACCGTCGCGGCCTGGGTGTCGAGCTGCTGACGGGGGATCGAGTCCTGCGACACGAGCACCTGGTAGCGCTGAAGATCGACGCGCGCATTGGCGAGCGTCGCCTCGTCCTTGGCGCGCTGCCCTTCCGCCTGGAGCCTCTGGACCTGAAAGGCTCGCGGATCGATTTCCGCGAGGAGGTCTCCCTTACTGACGAGCTGTCCCTCCCGGAAGAGGACGCGGATCAGCTGGCCGTCGACGCGGCTTCGAACGGTCACGGTATTGACGGCCGTGACGGTGCCGAGGCCGGTCAGATAAACCGGAAGATCGCCCGTCCTGGCGGGGACCGTCGTCACGGGGATCACCCGGTTTGCCGCCGAGGTTTTCGCCGCGGCGATCTCCTTCTTCTGTTTCTGCCCGGAGCGGGAGAAGAGAAAGACCGCCAGAGCGGCGACGAGGAGCCCCGCGACCCAGGGCCATCGCCGGCGGCGCCCCGCCGTAACGTCCGGTGCATCGGCCGGTGCGGGACCCGGCGCGGGCGGGACGTCTCTTCGGGCCGGCCCCGGTGCCTCCTGTGGGTGCGGGGGCGGCGGGTCCTGCGGAAGCGGTGCGTCGGATTTCATCGTTCGAAGTTCCGTCCATTCTCCCGGTGAGTCGCGCCGCTCCTGGCCTCTCGATTTAACCCGCGCCGCTCGGCCGGCGTCCTGGCGCGGCGATTCCTCCTCGGGCAGGCCCGGGGGGGACGGTTCCGGGCCGTATTCTGAACCCTATTCCAGTACGGAGAATTCTTCTTTCCAGTTACAGGCGATCGAAGACCCGGGCGCCTGGACGGGCGTGTCCGGCGCCCCCTGTGCAAAGAGCGGGGCCGAGCCCCCCGCGAGGAGCGGCTCTGTCGGGTCGAGCGGCGGCGGGGACGCGACTCAGACCTCCGGAGCCCGGGCGACGACCACCGTCTCGCCCGAAACGTAGTCGTAGGCCCGCCGGTCGAAGCCCCCGTACACCTCGATCCGCTCGAAGCCCGCCCGGGCCAGCAGGTGCTCGAGCTCGTACCGGAAGAAGTA
>JBBQDF010000010.1:0-14860 GCA_038319475.1 Thermoanaerobaculia bacterium | reverse complement strand
CGCGGAGGCGAAGAGACTCGCAAAATGACATCCTGGGCCGCTGTTTTGCTGACTACGCTTCTTGCTCTGAGCGAAGCGCGTTTCAACCGACCAAACGGTGTCGCTGTGGACTCGAATGGAAACGTCCTCGTCGCCGACACCGGAAACCACACGATTCGCAGGATAGGCTCGGATCGAAGAGTCTCCACGGTCGCGGGAAGACCGGGTAGTGCCGGAAGTACCGACGGCAACGGACGAGAAGCGCGCTTCAACGAGCCCAGAGGGGTCGCCGTAGACTCCAAGGGAGTGATCTATGTCGCAGACACCGGCAACCATGTAATACGAAAGATTTCGCCGACAGGTGACGTCACGACTCTTGCAGGCACGGCCGGCAAGTTCGGGAGTGCGGACGGGCAAGGTCGCGAAGCGCGGTTCTACGGACCAGCTGCTCTTGCCCTCGACGAAGCTGGGACTCTGTGGGTCGCGGATTCAAGCAACTACACGATTCGAAAGATTACATCTGAGGGCGTCGTGACGACGGTCGCCGGCCAGGCACGGGAGGCGGGAAGTAAGGATGGAGCCGGTGCAGAGGCCAGATTTAACTATCCATGCGGGATCGCGGTGGATCGAGCGGGCGTGATCTTCATCTCCGATTCGGCGAATCGGTTGATTCGCCGCATGACGTCTCAACGAGTCGTGACGACGATCGCCGGCGTCGTTGGTCGTGGGGATGACCAGGCTACGGAGGGTGACCTCATAACCTCTCGCTTCAGCGGGCCTGTTGGAATTTCGGTCGATTCGGCGCATGAAATCTGTATCGCTGATGCCGGCAACAGCACGGTGAGAAGAATCTCCCCGACTGGAGCGGTCACGATCCTGGCAGGTCAACCGCATGGGGGGAGCGGCGGTACAGATCCGCCGACGAGTCCATGGCGTTTTCGGAGCCCTGTGGGGGTTGCCGCGGATGGCCTGCACAACGTTCATGTCGTCGACTCGGAAGAGAACATTGTCGTACGCGTGTCACCCAAGGGCGGAGTGACGCTCCTAGCGGGCGTTCGCGGACGCGAGGGTGCCGAGGATGGCCTTGGAAGCAACGAAGGGGAGATCCTTCCAAAGCCGCCCCGTATGAGATTTGCAGGCGATCAATCGCGGGGCGGAAGGTTTAGGTTATGGCAAGAAGACCTCGACAAAGGCCGGCACGCTCTTTTCGTTAGGGAAGAGAAGCGGGGCGCAGAACGTAAGCTGCTCGAGTTTCCGCTTCATATCGATATTTCATGGTTTTGCGGCGATCGTGGGATCGTGGTCGACGACCTCGGTGACGGCCGGCGCGGTAGATCCCTCCTCTTCTTCCTCGATGGGTCCGGTGCGACGGTCGATGTCGGCCAGGAACTGTTGCGTCACATGGAAAAGGAGGACCAAGGGGCGGTTTTGGGCAATGAAAGAGTTCAGTTCCAGGTGCGCCCCGACTTGCAGACTGATGATCGGTTCACCGTGACGGTAATGGGTGCAGGTCGTACGGACCCCGACGGTTTTTTGCTCGCCTATTCCTATCGACTCGGAGCGGGCTTCACTCGACTGCCGGAGTATTGCCGCAGACGCGTCCGCCAGTCAGCGAAGTGAAAGAATCACTCGCCGAACCAATACCAGGCCCCTCCGAACAGGAGGTTGCCGAGTCCAGCGCGGATCAAGGAAATCTGGCTGCTCTCGTCGGGTATCCGCTGAACGTCGACGAAGCTCGAGAAGAACCGTGTCACCAAAGCAGGGTCAGGCTCAGTTGAAAGAATCACCAGAAACTGAACCTCTCGGGCAAGAGTCTTCCAGTGCGGCTTTCGGGATAGTGCGAGAGCGAGGAGCCGTTTCCCGTATCCATTCGGATGCATGACGCCGAGGGCGTTCCAGGCCTCGCGGGTGCCTGGTCCTTCGGGTTCCTGAGCCGCCACGGAGAACACGGTTTCCGCGAAGTTCGAAGCGTCGCGGGCGCGCAAGCTTTCGAAGGCTTTCCCTCGCTCGGGGCTTAGCTGTGGAAACTGATTCGGCAACCAGCGGTCGCGCTGTGAGTTTTTCCCCAGCAGAATCTCTTTGAAAAGCGCAGTCGCTTTTGGATCCCCGAGTCGACTTAGAGCAAGAAGGGGTTCCACGTGCCCGCCGCCATTGCGTTCCTGGGCGGACATTTTTTCCAGCACTTTCTGGAGAAGACTCCGAGACTGCGGATCGTCGACGTAGCCAAGCGCTTTAAAACAGCAAGAACCCGGTTCCGTCGAGACCACACGCAGTATGAGTGCGTGATCCTGTCGGCGGCCTAGCTTGGCGAGGGCTACGACGGCTTCATGAACGAGGGTCTCGTCGCTGCGGTCTGACCAGTGGTCGTCCTTCCGTCGCCGTTTGATTGCCTCCTCGACCATTCCGACGAGAGGCGGCGCATATTCGCTCCGATGCGAGTTCCCGATTCGCTCGAGGTCTCGGAAACGCTGGAGACACTTCGAATCCAACACGCACCTCAGCTTGACGTCAAGGCCGCGGCTGTCTCCACGAATCGCGAGCCATTCGGCCGCCTCTTCGCGCACAGGGGGATCTTCGTCGAAAAGGGCCTCAGGCATCTTGGCTAACGCCTGATCCGCATCCGCCATGACCATGTCATGAAGGCGACGCGCTCGGGCACCCCCCGGTTGGCTGTGGTTGAGGAAGGCGTCTTTAAGCCTCTCGTAGGTGCTCTTTTGATCCTCGCCTCCCGAAGCTGGCGCCTTCCCACACTGGAAATCTCTCTTCAGAATCTTGATCCGCTGAGGCTCCGAGTAGACTGGATCGTGCCAGAAGCCAGCCTCGAGCGCGAAGTACTTCGCCACCACCTCGTAGTCGCCAGGTGGGTTGGCGACGTAATATTCCGCCAGTGGCATCGCGAGGAGCTGGTCGTCCGTGGGGTCTTCGGCCGGCGTCTTGGCATTGGGATGCGCCGCCAGTAGACATTTGTAGAGAGCGCGCAGCGTGCTAACCCGATAGTCGCTCTTGCCCGTCAGGTTGATGGAAGCCGATATTTCGCTGGCACCCTCGCTCCCTCCTCCTCTTCCGTCGTCATCAATCGCGCTCTTCAGGGGCGTTTTCGACGAATCGCCGGTCCGATAAAAGAGAAGTTCGAGTGTCGGTCGTTGCCCAAAGTTTTGATCGTTGTTGCGCGCAGCCACCGACAAGGGTTGGAGTGGATACCAATGCGGATCGTCGTAGGAGTACGGCGTCTTCAGGGTGATCGACAGGCGGATCCGGTCGAAACTCTTAAGCTCGACAACTCGCTTGTCTCGCTCTGCTCCATCATCTCTCAACACTCTGACCGACAACGTGGGGCGTTCCACGGTGTTCTTTCCCCATGAAGCCGTGGTAGGCCTGCTTGTCCTGAACTCGGGAACCCCGGTCGGGAGACTCTGTATCAGCTTGCGGAGATTGGCTTCAGATGTCACGTAAACGAACAGATCGTCGAAGAAAGCATGAAACATCACGCCGTCGTTGATCTCGCCGGTCTGATCACCTTCCCTCCACTCGTACTTCTTTTGGCTTGAGGCGATCAGCCGAACGGAAGAGGCACCCCGAATGCTGGCGGAATCCGTTCGCCTCGACCAGAAATCCGCGTTTGCCAGGCCCCCAAGGCCAGATTGTGCTCCCTCTGGCCCGGAGCAGTCCGCCGATGAAAAATGCTTCAGGGAAAGGTATGCGGAACCGGCGACTCGCTGTCTCGAAGGAACCCGAATCTTCCCGCCGAAAACCACATACTCGGACGGTGTGGGGATTGCAACGCATTGTCCAACGGAGTAGGTCTCTCTACTCGAGAGCGCCGATGCCCGCAACTCCAGAGCCCCGGAGGATGAAGATCCATTGGCGTCAAGCGGTGACCAACCCGTTTTGCCGGGCGCGCTCCATTCGTCTTCGAGACTCTGCCATGAGGCCAAGTCCTTATCGAATCGAGAGTTCTTGAGAAGATTCTGGGCCCACGCGTCGGCGCTGGCGCAGACAGCACAGAGTAGAAAAGCGCAGATTGAACCGATCCAACGCTTCATGATCTTCACGGAGGTGATGAAAGCGTACACCCCAAAAGCCCGAACCAGGCGATCCGGGCGCCGGCGCCCTCCGCGGCTACTTCGCGGCTGGAAGTGGCTCGACGAGCCGAACCGAGGCAAGCCCAGGGGCTGGTGAGCTCCTCCTCTCAAGCTAACACCCAGCTTTGCCGACGAGATTGGATCCCTGCCTCTGCGAGCGAAGGCACTTAGTCTGGAGTCAAGGGAGGGGAGAACGCGCGTCTCTGGTGGTTCGAGGCGACGACGCTTTCTCCGACCGAGTCCTGACCCGGGCGGGCGAACTGCCTGAACCGCGGCGGGGATGGACCGCGGAGACGCTCGCGCGAGCAGTCGGACGTGCGCTCGACATACCTTTCGTGGAACTGAAGAGCCGTCGCGCGTCCGTATCCTTTCCAGCGCCCGGATCGCGTTTTGCCACGACGGCTGACCTTGCTCCGGTCGTAGAAGCACGAGGTCTTGCGGGTAAGGATCCAGAATCTCTCGACTGACCGCATTCGGGCCACGGACGCCGGCGACGCCCGGTTCCAGCGCCGCTGGCCTTTTCGTTCTTCACATGCCCGCCACAAGTTGCCTGGAAATCGATCGATGTGTGCCACACGCGTTGCGATCGAACCCCCGATAATCTGCCCCATGAAGAGCAACGCGTTCGATCACGGGCCCGGGATACCCGCCTTCGGAACGCGCCTGGCGCTGCTGACACCAGTCCTGGGAGGTGTGGTTCTCGCCGCGATTCGGTTCGGGAGCGCTCACCAGCCGGCCAGGATGGCTCGCGGCTTAGATCGGATCGAAGCCGGCGTCGTTCTCTGGGCGTGGGAGCGGCCGGAAAACCTGAGCTTTGCGGATCCCGCGAGAGTTGCGGTCGCGTTTCTCTCGGGAACTGTACGACTGCGAGGGGAAGAAGTCCTCGTCCGACCGCGCTTTCAGCCGCTCCGCGTTGCCCCGGGGTCGCGGGTCATCCCGGTCGTGCGGGTGGAAGTCGACAAGCAAGTCCCTCCTTCCCTGACCGCTGCCCAGGTCAGTCGCGTCTCAGCTGCGATCGCCGGACTCGTCGATCGAAACGAGCCGGGGACTGTGCAGGTCGATTTCGACGCGTCGACATCGCAACGCGCTTTCTATCGGCTCCTTCTCGGCGATCTTCGAAGACGACTCCCGAGGGGTCGGAAGATTTCGATTACCGCGCTCGCCTCGTGGTGCGACCTCGATCGTTGGCTGGATGGCCTTCCGATCGACGAAGCGGTCCCGATGCTCTTTCGGATGGGACCGGACGGCCCGTCGGTGGTCCGTCGGCTGCGAAGGGCTCGTTCGTTTGCCGATCCGCGGTGCCGAGGGAGCGTGGGACTTTCCGTGGACGAAGCGGCCGGATGGGAACACCGCGCTCCTAGGACTTACGCCTTCAATCCCCGCCCCTGGACCGAGGACGCCGTGAACAGCGTGCTCCGCGCGCGAGGAGGATCCGAATGAAACGCCGGCGGGCCCCAGTCGTCGCGGTTCTCGCGGCCCTGCTGTTCCTCCGGGGAACCCAGTTATCGAGCTGCACGGAGGGGCTGTATGGACCCACCTTTACGCTTCCGATCGCACCCGACGCTCTTTCGGCGTACGCGGCTGGCGGCCTCGGTGTTCTCGAGCCGCGCTTCGCGCGTTCCTATCTCTACGTCGCCTATCGATATCTCAATGGCCGACCGTTCTCGGATCCCGAACGCTCCGCGCTCTTAGACTTCTGGCAAGGTCGGTTGAAGGGGCGGCCCTCGGGATCCAGTGCTTACGACTGGAGTGTTCGCGCCCACGCGATCCTTTCCGAGCCGACCGCACGGCCGCTCGAACAGTTCCGACGCGACCGAACCGGTTTTTCGTTTTACCGGAACTGCTCGGATGACGCGTATCGCACCGCACTCGAGGTCCTCGATGAGAAGGTCGCCCGGCGCGGCGCGACGAGCGGCGAAGTCCGTAATTGGCTCCACGCGCAGTTGCAGGTGTTCGCCAACTGCGGCGGCGGGTGGGTGATTCCGGAGATTCTCGGTTCGGCCGCTTCGGCGACTGATCGGGCGGATCGTGACTACCAGATCGCCGCCGCCCATTTCTACGCCGGAGATTTCGGGGAAGCGGAAGGTCTTTTCCGACAGATCGCGACGGATCCCGCGTCGCGCTGGAAGGAAAGCGCGCCTTACCTCGCCGCCCGCTGTCTCGTACGACGGGGCACCCTTCCCGAAGCCCTCGACAGCCGGTTCGACTGGGTTGCGCTCCGACAGGCGCAGAACGAGCTTCAGGGAATCCTCGCGAATGCTCGTCTCAGCCGGTCCCACTCGGCGGCCCGGTCGCTTCTGTCGTTCGTCCGATTCAAGACCGAACCGGCGCTGCGACTGGCCGAGCTCTCGAAAAAACTGATGGACTCGGACCTGGCCCACACACTCCCGGCGGATCTTTCTGATTACACGCTCTTACTCGATCGTTTGCTGGAACAGTCGCCACAGAACCCCGGGTTTGAGAGTTCGATCGAATATGACCGCGGCCAGGACGATCTGACCGACTGGATCGCGACGCTCCAGGGCGGAGCGGATTCCGCGAGAGCCCACGCCGTCGAACGCTGGCACGGGGGCGGCGGAGATCCCTGGCTGATCGCGGTACTGATGAGAACGCGAGCTACGGATGCCTGGCGCGACGAGGCGATGAACGCGGGGGCCCGGCTCGACTCCGGATCACCCGGCTTCGCCACCGCTTCCTACCATCGGCTCCGGCTTCTCTGCCAATCGGGAGCGAGGAAGGATGCGCGTCGCCTTCTCGCGAACCTTCATCCAGAACAGCGCGCCGACTGGAACGGTTCGGCTGGAAACGCGTTCAGCGTACTCGAGGTTTCCATGGCTACCACCCTCCGCGAATTTCTGGGAGCAGCGGCGCGGCGGCCGGTGATCGACGTCCGAGACGGGGACTTCACTTGGCCGGTGCTGTTTACGCCAGCCGCGCAGACGGTGTTGGATCAGCAGACCCCAATCCGCAAGTTGCTCGCCGCCGCGCGATACGAAAGCCTTCCGGTCGCTCTACGCGCTCACCTGGCGCTGGTGGCCTGGACCCGCGCGGTGCTCGTCGCCGACTTCTCGGCGGCGGAGAGGGCGGCACGACAGGTGATCGCGGCCCGCCCTGCGTGGAAGCCGGAGTTCCGCAGCTATCTGACCTCAGCCGGGATCTCCGACCTGCGTTTTGAAGCGGTGCAAATCCTGCTCGCCCATCCGGACGTGACACCGAATGTCGGACTCGGCGATAAAAACGCGGATAGCGTTACTCCGGCCTGGCGCATTCCTGCGAACGATGGCCAATCCCTGTCGCTCTTGAGCGAGACCCTCGATCCGAACGATCCGGGCCTCCCTCTTCCGCTCCTCTTCTCAGACTCCGATCTCGCACTAGCACGCAAGGAGCGTGCGGCGATCGCGACGATCGCATCCGCACCGGCCTTCTTCTGCAGGGAGGCCATCCGGCGCGCCAGAAGCCACCCGAGGGATCCGCGCGTCCCGGAGACGCTCTACCGCGCCATTCAAACGACGCGGTTGACCCTGGATCCGAGAACCTCGGCCTGGTCCCGCAGGGCCTTCCTGACTCTGCACGGTCTCTACCCGTCGAGCCCGTGGGCTGAAAAAGCAAAATACTGGTTCTGAGCCGGCATTCCCAATCCTTGCGGCATGCGAAGTGCCCGAATCGCCGGCCCCGCAAACGAACCGGAGCCTCTGCCATGCTCACCATGAGAACTCGTCCCGCTTCGCCACCGCCGCCGTCGCCGCGGAGCTTCGGGGCGGTCGGAAGGCTCTGGGTACTGGCGTGTCTCGTCATGCCCGTGGGTAGTTCCCGGGAGGTCCGAGCCCAAGAGCCACAGTATGTTTTCGCGAACCACAACATCCTGCCGAGCGGCATTCCAATCTCGCAGGAGCAGATCCTGAAGATGCTTGTGCCGGACTACCAGGAGAAGCTGAGAAGCTCACAAACGAGGCGCGCCAATCAGAGCGATCTCAACGCAGAGTGGCATAGGTACGAGGCGTCGATCATTTCATTTCGCAGGACAAACCTCGGGATTCGTGGGGAAGATTTTCTAATCGTGTCGGTCGAGGAGGTCGAAGACGACCCGTGTGACGCGTGCCATTTCACTCACTGCCGTTTCAGTGTGTTTGGGGGCGTGGACTTGAAGCGGGTGGCCGGCATGGGCAGCTTTCGCAGCGACGACCCCTCCGTTCCAGGCGCGCCGTCGCTGGTTCTGGATAAGTCAGAAAGACCCTGGAAGTTGAGACTCCGTTACGGGATGGGTGACTGGGATGCCTCCGGGCGCGGTGTCGGGTGGGAGAGAGCCGCAGTCGTTGAAAAGGGCGCATCCGCTGGCTGGCATCTTGAATTCGGCGACGTGCTCAAGCGGATCGTTCAAACTGCAGATCTGCCGGCGATTCGAGTCCTGCAGCCCCGGAAGAGCATTCAGATTCGCATGGGGGACACGCTCACGGTCCGGTGGAAGGTCACCAGAATGCCGGTAGATCCAGAGAACTGGGACCTCTACGTCTTCCTGTTCGGGTGCGCGGACGCTCGCGGAACCGTTGAGCTGCACAAGGAGAAACTCAAGCCGGGCGCGGGGGCTTTTCGCTGGAAAAGCTCGACGCTGGTGAACCAGGCAGCCCACGAGGAGGCGCCTTCCTACAGAGTGAGCAGCACCGAGAAGGACGAGATGGGTTGGCTCGTCGTTCTGACCCTGTACAACCGGGTGACGGGGAGCGACGAGCTTTTTGCGCATCTGCGAACCTGTCACGGCGGGATGACCGACGAGGCGGCGCGTGTCGATGAAGGCGATGTCACTTCATGGGTGCGGATTCTTCCCCGGAGGATCCGTGCGGCCAGGTGACCTGCGCCGACCGGTGCTGACGCGCTTCAGCGGATGGGCTTGCGCCTGCCGCTGAGCCGCCCAGCCGTCAAGCGGCTTCGAGGCCGGCAACTGGAAACAAGTCGGGAATCCGCGGCAGTTGCCCTTGCGGCGAAATAAAGCCCGGGCGACTGGCGTCGATGCAGGACGTTGCACGGGAAGCCAGGATTGGGAGCGCGCGAGGGCGCCGGGGCGGTACGCCGCGCGCGCTCGGGGCCCTGCCCCGCCTAGCTCGGGGCCACCGGGAGGGTTAGAATCGATAGCCCCTGGACTCGCAGTCCCCGGTCTGTGCGTCCCTGGTCCAAACAACTCTCTAGGAGGAATGAATGCCTCGCTCGCGCTACGTTCCGACCTGTCCGATCCGGACGCGGTTTTTCCGGCCGTCTCCGCATTGGGCCCCGGAAGTGATCGGGGCGCCCACCCCCGGGAGATGTTCGCCGATCCCCGCGTTTTCCGACCCTTCGACGGGCTCTCCCCCGAGGGCGGCCTGACGATGTGCGGGATCTGCGGCATCGTCAACATCCGGGAGCCGGCGGGGATCGACAGGGACACCCTCGTCGGCATGACCGAGCGGCTGTTTCACCGGGGCCCCGACAACGCCGGGTACTTCGTCGATGACCGGGTCGGGTTTGGCGTCCGGCGCCTGAGCATCATCGACCTCGCCTGCGGAAACCAGCCGATGTCCAACGAAGACGGAACGATCCACCTCGTGTGCAACGGCGAGATATTCAATTATCGCGAACTCGGCCGGGATCTGGTGGCTCGCGGACATCGCTTCCGCTCACAATCCGACGTCGAAGTCCTTGTCCATCTGTACGAGGAGGAGGGCGCCTCGCTCCTCAACCGGCTGAATGGCCAGTTTGCGCTCGCGATCTTCGATCAGCGTCGGCAGACGGTGCTGCTGGCGCGAGACCAGTTCGGCGTGATTCCGTTGTTTTTCACGACCGTCGGAGAGACGCTCCTGTTCGCTTCGGAGATCAAGGCGCTGCTGGCGCATCCGCGGGTCGAACGCCGCGTCGATCTCACGGGCCTCGATCAGGTGCTCTCGCTTCCGGGCCTCGTGAGCCCGAGAACGATGTTCGAGGGGATCCGAAGCCTTCCCCCCGGGCACCTGCTCGAGGTGCGCAACGGCACCGTCCGCACGGCCGAATACTGGGACGTTCCCTACCCGAAGGAATCCGACGCCGTCTACGACGTCTCCGAAGTAGACGCACTGGCGGATCTCGAGGAGCGCCTCCTGTCTTCGGTCCGGCGACGGCTCCAGGCGGACGTTCCGGCGGGGGCGTACCTGAGCGGAGGGCTCGATTCGTCTCTCGTCACCAGCATGATCCGGGCCGTGTCCCCCGAGGTGAAGAAGACGTTCTCGGTCGTTTTCAAGGACCCGTATTTCGCGGAGCGCGAATATCAGTCGGTCATGGTGGACGAGCTGAAGTTTCCCCACCGGGAGATCGAGTTTGGCGTCTCGGACATCGCCGGGCGTCTCTCGAGCGTCATCTGGCATTGCGAGTGTCCGCTCAAGGAAACCTACAACGCCGCAACCCATGCGCTCTCGTCCGCGGCCCAGGCCGACGGGGTGCGCGTGGTGCTGACGGGGGAAGGCGCGGACGAGCTCTTCGCGGGGTACACGAGCTATCGGTTCGACGCGTTCCGCCGCCAGCAGCCGGAGGGAGATTCCGCCCGCTCGGAAGAAGGGCGCCTGCGGGAAACCCTCTGGGGCGATCCGCTTTTCCATTACGAGACCAATCAATCCGCTTTTCGCGCGGTGAAGAAGTCGCTGTTCTCCGAGAAGGTGGCCTCCCGATACGCGGACTTCGACTTCATTCGCTTCGGAGTCATCGACCCGGGAAAGCTCGAAGGGCTGCACCCGCTGCACAAGCGGTCCTACGTGGACCTGAAAGTCCGCCTCGCCGACCATCTCTTGGGCGACGCGGGAGATCGGATGCTCCTCGCGCATTCGGTCGAGGGCCGGTTCCCGTTTCTCGACCTCGGCGTGCTGGATTCCGTCGCTCGGATGGCGCCGGACATGAAGCTGCGCGGGTTCCAGGAAAAATACGCGCTGCGGCAGGTCGCGTCGCGGTACGTTCCCCCCGTGATTGCGGAGCGCGAGAAGTTCCCCTTTGCGGCCCCGGGAAGTCCCCAGCTCCTCCGGCTCGGAGTGGACTGGGTAGAGGATCTTCTCTCGGATGAAACGATCGAGCGCCAGGGCTATTTCAACCCGGCGGAGGTGCGGCGGTTGCGCCGTCTCTATGGCGGCTCCGACTTCCTGCTCAACATTCCCTACGAAGTGGATCTCCTGATGATCGTGCTGACCTTCGGATTGTTCCTGCGCCTCTTCGAGATGCCGAATCTGTGAAGGTGAACTGCCCGGCGACGCCTCCCGGCCGCGCCGATTTCCGCACGCGCGGAGAAGGACCGTCGAAGTGACACCCTCCGCTCCTCCAACGCGCGCGCACAACGACCCTCCGGCCTCGACCATCGCGGATCTTCTCAGCCTGCGGCTCGAGTCCGGGCCCGAGGCCGTCGCGCTCGCGGCTCCCGGCCGCGCGGATGCGACGTACGGCGAGCTCGCGGCGGGGGTTGCGGAGACTTCTGCCGCGCTGTCCCGGGCGGGAATTCGCCGGTCAGACCGCGTCGCGGTCGTCCTCCCGAACGGGCCTGAGATGGCGGCGGCGTTTCTCGGTGTGGCGAGCTCGGCCATCTGCGCGCCGCTCAACCCCGGGTATCGGCGCCCCGAGTTCGATTTTCTCCTCGGGGACCTGGACGCCCGGGCGTTGCTCTTACCCGCCGGCTCAGACTCGCCCGCCCGTGGCGCCGCGGAATCGCGCGGCATTGCCGTCCTCGAAGTCTCGGCGCAGCGCGAGGCGGCGGCCGGACGCTTCCTTCTCTCCGGCGCCGGGGAGGCCCCCGCGTCTCCGGACGCGCCGCCGCGTCCCGAGGACACCGCGCTCATCCTCTACACCTCCGGGATGACGTCGCGTCCGAAGGCGGTCCTCCTGACCCACCAGGAAATCTGCATGTCGGCGCACAACATCGCGGTGGCGCTGGAGCTCCAAGCCCAGGATCGTTGCTTAAACGTGATGCCTCTTTTCCACGCCCACGGGTTGATCATCGCGACGCTCTCGTCTCTCATGGCGGGCGCGTCTGTCGTCAGCACGCCCGGGCTGGCGATCCCGGAATTCTTCCAATGGCTGACGGTCTTCCGCCCGACCTGGTACACTTCGGCGCCGACCATCCATCAGGCGATCCTCGAAAACGCCGCCGCCTACCGCGGCGCGCCGGCGCACCGCCTTAGCTTCATCCGCTCATCGGCTGCGTTCCTCCCGTCTGCCGTGAAAACGGGCCTGGAGCGGGAATTCGGATGCCCCGTCGTCGAGGCGTACGGCATGACCGAATGCACCCAGATCACCTCGAACCCTCTGACTCCAGGACGCCGCCGCGCGGGTTCCGTCGGGATTGCCGCGGGACCCGCGGTGGCGATCCTGGACGAAACCGGAGCGCGGCTTGCGCCGGGCAGCGCCGGCGAAATCGTGATTCAGGGCCCGCCGGTCATGCAGGGTTACGACCGGAATCCGGAGGCGAACGCCTCGGCTTTCCTGGCCGGCTGGTTCCGGACCGGCGATCAGGGGGTGCTTTCCGAGGACGGGTTTCTCTCGCTGACCGGCCGGTTGAAGGAGATGATCAATTGCGGCGGCGAGAAACTGTCGCCATCGGAAGTCGACGAAATCCTGCTGCAACATTCCGCGGTCGCGGAAGCGGTCGCGTTCGCGGTGCCGCACCCGACGCTCGGGGAGGACGTGGCGGCGGCGGTCGTCCTGCGCCCCGGCGCCTCCGCGTCGGAGAACGACCTCCGGCAGTTCGCGGCCGAGAGGCTCGCGGAGTACAAAGTCCCGCGACAGATCCTGCTGCTTCCCGAAATTCCGAAGGGGCCGACGGGGAAGCTCCGCCGCGTCGGGCTCGCGCAGGCGCTCGGCCTCGCCCCCGCGGCCCTGGACGCGCCCGCCGCCGCGCAGGCCGAGACGGGTTCCGTCGAGGCGCCTCTCGCGAAAATCTGGTGCGAGCTCCTCAAGGTAGAGCGGGCCGAGCCGGAAGGTAACTTTTTCCGCCTCGGAGGTGATTCGATCCGGGCGTCTCTTCTCGTCGCCAGGGTGCGCAAAGATCTGAGAGTGGAGCTGCCGCTGCGCGTCCTGTTCGATACGCCCACCTTTGCGGAGATCTGCACGGCGGTCGAGCGGGGCAGAGGAAAGGCGCCCGCCCGCGCTCCCATCTCGCGACGGGTCCAGCCCCCGGCGCCCGCAGCGACCCCTCCGCCTGCCTCGCCCGCGCACACGGGAGCTTCCGCGGCGATGCCCGGGCGCCCGGCGCCGAGCCCCGACGCGGCTTCCAGAACCGGAAGCCCGACCGCTCTCCAGTTCAGTCTCTTCTTCTTCTCGGCCGATGGATCCGCCGACTCGCCCGAAAAGTACCGGCTGGTTCTCGAAGCTTCGCGGTTCGCGGACCAGCACGGCTATGCGGCGGTGTGGACGCCCGAACGGCACTTCCATTCCTTCGGCGGGCTGTATCCCAACCCCGCTGTGGTCGGAGCCGCGATCGCGGCCGTCACGACCCGGATCCAGATTCGCGCCGCGAGCGTCGTGCTGCCGCTCCAGAATCCGATTCGCGTCGCGGAAGAATGGTCCGTCGTCGACAACCTGTCCCACGGCCGCGTCGGGGTCTCGTTCGCCTCGGGGTGGCACGTCAACGATTTCGCCCTGTCGCCGTCCACGTACTCGGACCGCCGCAACGTCATGTTCGACCGCCTCCAGACCGTGCGCGATCTGTGGGAGGGGCGCCCCGTCCGCACCCCGAACGGCGCGGGGATCGACATCGACGTGGCGACGTATCCACGGCCGGTCCAGCCGACGCTTCCCGTCTGGTTGTCCTGCCAGTCGGACGCCACCTTCGAGAAGGCAGGTGAGATCGGCGCGAACGTGATCACCTCGATGTTTCTGATGTCGGTGGCGGAGCTCGCGCCCAAGATCGCGCTCTATCGTGAGGCACGGGCCCGACACGGGCTCGACCCGGCCACGGGGCAGGTCACCGTCAGCCTGCATACATTTCTCGGGGAGCACATGGACACCGTGCGCGAAAAGGTCGGGGGAGCGTACCTCGACTATCTCCTGGTGAACCTGGGCCTCCAGTCGGATCGGGTTCGCGGGTCGGGGGAGGACTTCGCCCCTTCCGAAGAAGACCGCGACTTCCTGACGCGGCAGGCCACGGAGCGGCTGTTCAATGAGCGCGGCCTGGTGGGGACGGTCGCCTCCTGCCGGGAGCGTGTGGCCACGTTGAGGTCGATCGGGGTCGACGAAATCACCTGCCTCATCGACTTCGGGATCGACTTCGACTCGGTGATGGCGGGCCTCTATCAATTGAATCGCCTTAAGGACCTTTGCGCCGTACGGTCCGCCTCCTCTCCGGCGCTCTCCCTATGAAGATTCCGCGACCGAGCGGGGAAATCCCGGGAGAGGAGCTTTCCGAGAGCGAGCGGGGGCCGCTCGGCGGGATCGTGGTCCTCGACGCCTCGCGGACGCTCTCCGGCCCCTACTGCACGATGCTGCTGGCGGACATGGGCGCCACGGTCATCAAGATCGAACAGCCGGGCCAGGGCGATCCCTCCCGGGGATGGCCCCCGTTCCTGCGGGAAGAGAGCACCTATTTCCTGAGCGTGAACCGGAACAAGAGGAGCGTGACGCTCGACCTCCGGCAGCCGGATGGACAACGCCTGCTCCGCGACATGGCGAGCCGATGTGACGTCTTCGTCGAGAACTTCAAATCCGGGTTCCTGTCCGGCCTCGGTCTCGACTTCCAGGCGCTTCATAGAATCAACCCGCGCCTCGTTTACTGCTCGATCTCGGGCTACGGCCAGACGGGTCCGCGCCGTCAGGAAGCGGGATTCGAC
>JBBQDF010000009.1:0-14867 GCA_038319475.1 Thermoanaerobaculia bacterium | reverse complement strand
ACAGCAGCAGACTTACGCGCTTCTCGGGATGAAGAAACCCGACGGGACGCCGGACTACGAAGCCCAGGCGAAGTACCTCCGGGACCAGACCAACGCGATGATGTCGCAGCTCGAGATTGCGACCTCGCCCGAAGAGGTGACCCGGCTCTACAACGCGATCGCGAGCAACATCGACAAAATCTACCAGGCCGGATCCAATCTCGGGCCCGAGGCGGAGAAGGCCTATCGGGAGTGGGCGCAGAAGAATCTGACGACGGCCGAAGAGGCTGCGTTGGCGCGCCAGAACCAGCTCGCGCAGAAGGTCGAGGAGGCCAACACGCGCTTCGTCACCGCGATCCAGGGCTTCATCAACGCCTTCGAGAGGGCAACCGAAGCCCTCGCCACACCGCCGACCGGGGGCGTTGGGCCTGGAGGAGACGGCGGAGACGGGGGCGACGATAAGTGGCGCCTCGGTTTCTCGGCCGTGACGACGAGCGTCGAGACGACGGGCTCGGTCACGAACCAGCACCTGTCGAACATCGCGTCGATTCTTGCCGCCGGCCGCGACATCCGGGTCGTCGTGGTGAACGAAGGCGGCGGTGGAGATGGTGGCCGAGGCGCATTCAGCGAGCGCGTCGCAGCGAGCCGCGGCCGATGACGAACAACGACGAAACGGTCGGACCGCTCCTGCAACGGGCAAACGAGATCTGTGGGGAGCTCGCAACTCCGCCCACAGCTCCGCAGCTCGCGCCGGACCGCGTGGGCGAACTGGCCGCGGAGTTTCAAACGCTCGTCGATCGGATTGTGGACGCCCTTACCGCCGGACGTCCTCAGCGAGTGCGGGCAACCGCCGCCTGGGCGGTTGAAGCCCTTCGTCGAGTCCAGAAACTCGTGACCGGGCGCCTGTCGCTGATGGCGGCCGCTGGGATCTGGTCGGGCGATGCGACGCCGATACCCTTCGAAGGGATACCAGCTCTGCCCGGCGCTCTTCCACCCGTCTCTCAACCGGGTCCTCAAGTAAGTAGAGTCGGGCGAAACGATCCGTGTCCCTGTGGATCCCGGAAGAAGGTCAAGAACTGCTGCAGCAAGATGAAATGAGGCGGCCGCGGCCGACCCCCCTCTCTCCCCCGCCCGAGACATCGGCGCAACTCTCAGTCTCGCGATCGGACTTGTGGCTCGCCTACCGCGCTCTCGCCGTGCTCCTGCGCGCGACGGATGGCCGGTTCGACAGCGAGCGGTTTCTCCTGGCGAAGGAGGAAGCTCAGCGCGTCGTCGAGTTGCTCAGGAAGAAAGCCGGCTGAACGCCGCCGCGGTTCGCGACACCGAGATACGCAAGATCGTCGACACAACGGTGCCATCCTCGATCAGATCGACGGCAGACTCACGGATCTCGGGCTTGGCGGTCAGGGCTCACGACCCCGCCCCCTTCTTGCGGGACTGGAGCCGTCGGAGGCCGACGTAGGCTCCGAAGAAGATGGGAAGAATTCCAGCCCACCCGAGCATCCGCTCAACAGGAGCGTGAGGCCGGCGGTGCCGTGGCGGGCCCAAGCCGCCCGAGAACATGACGACGTGCTTCATGCCTTCACACCGTTACCCGTACCGCGTTGCCGCCGCTTGAGCGCGACAGCAAACGCCAGCAGGAGACAGCTGCCCACGGCGACAGCCACGATCCACGACTGCTCCCACGCGACGTTGGCGACCAGTCCGGCTGACAGAACAGCCATAGCCGGCAAGGCCCACCGAGGCCGAGGCCGATCACCGGCCACAAGAATCGTGACCATGAAACTGACCGCAATCCAGAACTGATGGTGCATGATTTCTCCCTTCACTTCGGCGGGACCATTTGACACGCCCTGACCTCTTTCCTGATTTCGTTCATGAAATTCCCGCCCACCACTCCGAGGCCCGCGACACCCCAGGCGACGCCTGGACCCGTTACGGGCGTTATGTAAACGAAGAGGCCGATCGCAACAACGACGTTGCCACCAGCGAGGGCGGCGTCGACCGTTGCCTGGTTGCATGCGCCAGTCGCCGATTCGCTCCACGCATCCTGAACGTCCTGCCAGAACGTCAAGGTTCGCTTGCTGGTGTGCGCGTTGATGTAGTCCGCGACGATCTGTTGCCCGGCCTCGTCGCCCTCACGCAGCTCGCCGACGTACAGCCAGGCGGCCTGATCGAAAACGTAGATCGTCCCGGTCTCGGGGACCGGCCAGAAAATATACTGGTCGACGTACAGGGCTTGATTGCCCCGGCTGTAGAACGTGGAAACGACGTCGCTGCCCGCGTAAACCGTCTGGGCCAGCCCCCAGTCGCTCGCGTACTGAACGTTCTTCCAGTTGCCGCCGGACGTGAGCATCCAGAAATTGAACCGCTCACGGGTATCGGGCGGGCACTGATTCTGCCACTCGACGCAGGAGGGCGGAGGCTCCGGTGGCGGCGCGGCCGTGGCGATCACGGCGGCCGCGAACATGAACACGAATGTCAAAAGTTTCTTCATCCTCTACCTCATTTTACCGTTACGAGTTACTGCTACGGTGTGACGTCGACACGGACGTTTTTTGTTTCACCTCCTTTTTCGGCGGCGCGATAGCCGCGAGGACATCGTTCTCGGTGAACATCCTCGGGTAGGCTCCTTGCCAATCACCGAATGCCTTCCGGCCTCAGTCCGCAGCCTGACGCTGGAGACGGAAACGAGCGGGAACCATTGCCGCTCCTCGTATCCGTCGCCGGGCGGAAGCAGCTTCGAGAACTTGTGCTCATCGCGGCCCCGCCTTCGGTGGCCGCTGATTACTGGAGGGTTCGGCGTCTGGCTGCTCCGGCCATACCAACCGCAATCTCACCTCGGAGCCTCGCCCGAATTTGAATCCGCACCCCTGTCGGTGCTTTCGAAGGAAGACCCGAATCCCTGCGTCGATGAGATGGTCAACCGTCGCGTCGATTGTTGTCCGTTCCAGTCTTGCGACCTGATGAATCCCGTTGATGCGTCGCTGCTCCATCATCGCGGCACCGCGTTCGGTGCGGGTCTCGGCCGGGCCTCGATCGCCTCGACGAGCACGGGGTTGCCGACGGTGATTCTCTTCATTGCCGCACCGCCATCGCCACTCTCGTCCGGAGGTTGACGATCGTTTCGGCCAGGAACCGCTCCGGCAGAAGATTGATTACCCCGCTCTCGAAATCGCAGCCGTAATTCTTGACGAACCTCACGAACGAAATCGTCCAGTGCGCCCGTTCGCACCTGGCACAGGGGACGACGAAGTCCCCATCGGCGTCCGGACCCGAAGCGGTCGACATGTCGAGAAGGATGGCGTAGGGAGCTCTCGTTTCGTCGCTGCAGAAGGCGAGCTCGCCCGAGCCGTCACTCGCGACGAGGCCCAAGAGCACCATGCGCGTGGCGTCCTTAGCCGGCAGTGGCCGCGTGGTCTCCACCGCGACGGCTCTATCCGTCGACCGATTTCGCGCACTCATCGCGGCACCGCCTTCGGACGGGACTGGCTGCGGGCGTCTTGGGCGTCACAAAGGCGGCCCCACGCGTCGTGGGCGTCACACAAACGGTCCCACTCTTCCGAACAGATCGCTCGCGGCGGGAGGTTGCTCTCCAGGCGCTCGCTCTCGAAGAAGACTGCATGCATCAGGCCCTCGGTGAGGGTGGCGACACCGACTCCCTCAAGCTCGCCGGCAGGGCCGTCCTCGTTCTCGCCGATCTCGGGCGGCGGGCTCAGGGTGATCACCGCGGCGCTCCAACGTCGGATCTTCGAGACGCTTTCCGCGATCGCCTGGCCGGCCGCGTTGCAATCCTCGCATCTAAAGAAATCGTGCGCCTCGCGCGTTGTCCCGGATTTCCTTTTCCCGTCGTCCATTCGTCCTCCCTGGTCTTTGCCGCCGAAAGAGCTCGACGGCGCGATGAATAGGATATAATATTACACCTAGTTATGGAGGGCGCGCACAATGCCGCACAGCTTGAGGACGAACATCGATATCGAGGACTGGTTATGGGAGAAGGCTCGCAAGACGGCCGTTCGGCGCCGGGTATCGCTTTCGTACCTCGTCAACGTCGCGATCCGCGACTATCTCGGGCTCAAGCAGCCGCTCGAGCCAAAACGGCCAGGCCGGCCGCGGGCCGCCGCGAAGGCGGCGAAGCCATGAAGGGCGAAGGCCTCGCAGATTGTACGCACCGGGAGTCCCGGCTTGACAGGGTGGGGATGATCTAGGTGCGGCGGATAGGTCGAGTCTGATCCCCTGACCGAACCGCGTTCTCCGGGCGCTTGCCGCCGCGACTTCCTGTCTTGCCGGAGCGCCGCACCGGAGGAGGACGGCCGCGATGAGGGAAACACAGCTTGCCGCTCATGGGAACTCCTGGCGCGATCGCGCAGCCCTCCGGACGTTCCGATCGACCTATGGCGACGGCCGTGCCGCGGAGATCCTCGAGGATGCCGCGGCGGCAGACCGCGCCTTCCTCGAAGTGATCGAGTGCGCGCCGCTACCTCTCGGCGGCAAGGGCCGCGCTCGCTACGCTCGTCTCGTTGAGATTTCGGAACGCCTTCGCCTCGTGGCGTTTCGCTCGCCGCTGTTCAGGGCGAAGCTCGCCGCGGCCTCAGAATTTCGAGCGACTCTTCTCACGGCCTTGCCGCGGGTCCCGGATCCGCGGTCGCGCTGGCCAACGAAGGCCGAGATCGCCCGCTTGCACAAGGAAGCCACGCGGGAAGAACGCGAGTGGGCGAAGCTGGACGCGCGGCTTGGGCGGGCCGCGGCGCGTCCCACTGCCGAAGTCGACGAGGACCGCGCCACGCCGAAGCCGCGCGCCCGGAGCCGATCGACCTCGGGAGCCGTGGAGGCGGTTCAAGTAGCCCGGAGACAGCTTCGGAAGCTGGAACGCGACCACGATCCCTTCGCGGTACGGATCGAGGCCCTGGAGGGCCGGAAGCGTCGGCAACGCGACGATGAGCCGACGCCTGGATTCGAGCGTTGTGCGATCGCGCTCGCCGCGCGCGACCTCGGGATTTCGCCCGAGGCAATGAAGAGTCGGAGACGTCGAGAGGGGGCAGATAAGCAGCAGGCTCGCTAGCTGGCATCCATCAGGCTTCCACACCCCCCGATCATGGAAGAGTGAAGACTCTTTCCAGGCATCGCTCGCGGAGAATCCCGGGCGCCACCCTCCTCCTGACCTCTCGGCAACAGACTCGCCACGCGGCCGGCGTCACTCTCGAACAGATGGTTGCGCGGTCTGGTCTCTCCATGCGCAAGCTCTCGCTTTGGGAGCGCGACCTCATCGTCTTCTCCGTCGACGAGGTCTCTCGTTACAGCCGCGCGCTGGTCGCGTTGGCGGCAGAAAGGAGATCCTGATGGGCGCAGTACGAAGGGTGGAGACCGTGCGAGACCGGGACCTCGATCGGGCGGTCGCGTTGCTTGGCGCGGCGGAGCGCCGGCGAGAGCGAGAGAAGCTCGAGGCGCAGTGGAACCGCGACGGGCGGTCGGTCGAGCCGGTGTTCCTCGTGCAGATCCGCGCGTGCGTGTCGGGGCTGTCGGCGGTCCAACGTCAGTCGAAGTGCTGCGGCGCGACGGTATCGCTCGGCAGGATCCATCCCGACGATTCGGATGCTCCGGACGCGGACCGCTTCACCTACCCGGGTGATGCGCTTTGCGGCGAAGTCTTCAGGATCTGGCCAGGCGATCGCGTCCCGGAATCGAGCGTGCGCCTCACCCCTGAGGAGGCGGCCGCCGTCATACCGACGTCGGACGCTCATGCTGCCGCGGCCGCCTATGGTCCGGTCGACGCTGCCTTCACCGTCGCCGACGGCCTCGACGAGGAAATCGCGAAGGCGGACGCCGAACTGAGAGTCCTTGAGGAGCGGCGGACCCGACTCCGAAACGCTCGCGAGGCCGCTGATCGAGAGATCGACCGGCGCGAGGCGGAGCTCGACCGGTGGCGGGGAGATCGCGTGGAGGAGTGGCTCGAGGCCGCGCTACGCCTGAATCTCCGGCTGGAGAAGGCGCACCGCGGTACTCCGACGATCTCGTACGAGCGGAGACTGAAGGCGAAGGACGCGGAGCAGCAGAGGATCCGGAAAGAGTTCCTTCAGAAGTACCCCGGGACCTACGGGCTTTCGGGTGAGGCCTTCGAGGAACGACGTAGGGCCCTCGATGAGACGGAGCGCAAGTGCGCGGACGTCGCACGGCGGTACGGCTTTGAAAAATGAAGAGTCAGGACGCCTTCAGCCTCCAGCCCATCCAGGCTCGCGCGGGGGTTCTTCCGCCCCGTTTCGGTCGTTCTCGCTCTTGACGGATCGAGTGCGGCTCGCGTGTTTCACTGGCTGGGCTGGGGACTCGAGGCGTTCTCGTCGCGCTGGGTCGCGACTGCTGGAGTCCCTTCGACGCGATCGACGCGGCAGCGGAGGGCGCTCATTCCTCCGTTTCCTGGGTCGCCGTGGTCAGTGAAGCCGCCGCGGCGGCTTTTTGTCGCGCTCGGGCGCGTCGGGGGAGCTCGAGCGGTCGCCAGTAAGCGAATGAGTTGACCGCCTGAAAGGGAAAACCCCGCGTGTGGCGCGCGGGGCTCAAGGAAGGAAACGACGATGAAGAACCTAACACGGCTGGCAAGCTGGAGCCTCAACACGGCACGAGAGCTCCCTTCGACCTGGCCCGCGCTCGCGCCAGTCCTGGATGCTGTCCAGGAAGATACGCGCGACGGGTGGCGATGGCGGATCCGCACCGCTGACGTTCTCGCGATCGGCCGGTCGCTCGAGAGGACGGAGAGCTCTCGGTGAGAGCGGCATCGCGCGAGACGACCCCACCCAGGGGCGCCCGAGAGACGCGAGAGGCCGCCCGGGCGCATGGCGCGGCGGCCACGGCGCTGCTGATCGAAGCGCGCGCGGCGAGTCCCGAGGAGGCCGCTCGCCTCATGTCCGCGGCCGAACGGCACTTTGCCGTTGCGCTCCTCGGCGTCCGGCAGGTCCGCTGTCTGGTCGGGGCGGAGCGGCGCCCGGAGCTCGAGGACGTCGCGACGGCGGCGCGGCTGGTGAACTGATTTCGGAGGCGAGTGAATGACGACCACCGGGCACGATCGACGCCTCGACTCTCGCGGGAAGCTCGGAACGCCCGTCCGGCTGACGCATGACGGCACTCAGGCCGGCCGGCGGTGAGCTTTACGTCGGAGGAACTCGCTGGCCGAACGGATCGAGTGCGTCAGGCTTTCGAGTTCGCCGGCGTCTTCTTCAACGGCCGCAAGGCGCGCGAGCAGCGGGTTCTCTGTCCGTTCCACGAAGACCATTCGCCGTCTCTGGACATCAATCTCGAGAAAGCGATGTTCCGCTGTCGGTCGTGTGGCGCCGATGGAGATGCGGTCGACTACGTGGCGAAGATCAGAAAAATTTCCGTCAAGGATGCGATCGCAGAGCTGCGCCGCGAGTTGGACCTCGTACCACCCGCCCCGCCCTCGAACACGCGCGAATCCTCTCTGCGCAAGAGCTGGGAGATCCGGACTGCGGATGGCGAGCTGGTCGCGCTCCACGAACGAACGGATTCCGCCGGCGGGAAGAAGAGCTTCGTCTGGAGACGTGACGGCGCGATCGGGCTCGGCGGTCTTCCGGTCGCTGCGCTGCCGCTCTACCGATCCGAGCATGTTCCGAATTCGAGCGATGCGGTGATTCTCGTGGAGGGCGAGAAAGCCGCCGATGCTCTCGCTGCCGAAGGCTTTCTCGGCGTTGGAACAGTGACGGGAGCCGGAGCCACCCCCGGGCCCGGCCCGCTCGAGATCTTGCGCGAGCGGCAGGTTTTCCTCTGGTCGGATAACGACCAGTCCGGGCGCGAGCACATGAACAGGATCGCGACAGCCCTCGAAGGCGTCGCAGCGAGCGTCAGGCTCGTCGCATGGGGCGAGCGGGAGAAGGATGATGCCGCCGACTTCTTCGGCCGCGGCGGAACGGCGGACCAACTCGACCGACTCCTAGAGGCGGCGCCGGATGTCTTTCCCGCGGCGCAGCGGCCGCCCGAGCCCGCGGAAGCACAGGCCGGGCGGCTCCAGGTGGTCGGCGCGGACGACCCGACCTGGGTCTCGCCGGCGATGGTTCTGTTCCAGGCAGGTCATCCAATTTACCGCGTCCCGAGCCCGTGGCGGCAGATGAACGAGATCCTCGGCGGAGGAATCCCCGCGGGCGGCGTCACGACGTTTGTCGGCATGCCCGACGCCGGGAAGACTTCGATGATGGCGAACATCGTGATGCCGAACGTCCTCGCCAAGCGCGCCGCGGTGACGTTTCTCTGTCCGGACGGTGGCCGCAACCGGCTCGCCACGATCATCGGCCAGGGCCTCGGCTTCAGCCGCGAGCTCCTGCTCCAGCGCGACCGCGACGAGCTGGCGGCGTACGTGCAGACACTCGCCGGGCTGCCCGTCTTCATGCCGGACCCGCGGCGCTCCGACAACGCCGTCTTCCCGGCGCTCAAGAAGGCGCTGGCCAGGATGCCACCCGACCTCTGGCGGATCCTCGTCGTCGATTCCGTCACCCGCGCCCGAAATGACGAGACCGAGGAAAAGCTCTACGACAAGCTCAACCGGATGATGCCCTTCCTCGAGGAAGCGGCCGAACGGGAAAACCTCGTCGTCCTCGCCAGCTCCCAGTGGAACCGCGAGGCGTTCAAAAGTAAGGACCCAAAGAAGAACTCCCTCGGCGTCGCCGGCGGAGCAGGCGGCGCGACCATCGAGTTCTCTTCCGCCAACCTCTTCTCGATCACGAAGGATGAGACCGGCATTCGCACCGTCACGGCCGAGAAGATCAAGGACGGCGATCAGGGGGACGGCGCCGTCTTTTTCCTGCGCCACGACCGGCCGACGGCCACGTTCCACGACGTCACCGCCGATCAGGCGCTCGACGCGAAGGACAACCACAATGAGACCGCGATCGCCGAGACGATGGCGCGGACCTGCCGGGAGCTGCGCAAGATGCGCGACCGCGGCGGGCCGAAAGAGTACCCCCCTTCCACCGGTGCCCTGATCAAGGCGGTCGGCGGGAATAAGAGGACCCAGGAACTCGCTCGCGGGCGCCTCGAGAAGGAGGGCTCCGTCCGAGCCGAGAAACGCAGCGTTCGGGACATCCGCTGGCACCTGGTCGAGACCGGAGACCCGGCATGACACGTTCGCCCGCACGTTCGCCCCGAATCCCTCCGGGCGGACGTTCATTTCGGCGCGTCAGGCTCCCCGAGTACGTTCGCCCCCGGTCCTTACAGGACGGGGCGAAGGGCGAACGTCGCTCGCGGGCCTGCCTGTGGGTTCGCCCGGGGCGAACATGGGCGAACGTCGGGCGAACAGGCGAACCGGTTCGGGGGATGCGCGAGAGGGCGGGAAAGGGGTCACCTTCGGCTCTCTTGCGCGCGCACTTCACCTGCGTCGAGCGTCGCTGGCTCTCAAAGATTCCGTTGGTGCGGGTTGGAGGCCCGCAACCGGCGCGGAACGGCTGTCGCTTCAAGAGCTTGCGGGACGTGTCCGTCTCCGTGTCCGTGGTTGCGTCCTGGCCGCCGCGGTTCGTCGCGCTGAGCGAAAAAACCATAGGGCCCCACCCCCTTCCGGCCGCGCGTGGGCTCCTTTCTGTGCGGACAGGGTTTCCCATCGATTTTTCCGTGCGCTGGGCGGGGTCAGAGTTCGATCCCCGCTTCCACGGTCTCCCAGCCGTCCAGACACGTCCCGACGATGGGTCCGACGAATTGCAGGACCTGGTGTTCCGATCCGGGGAATTCGCAGCGGCTGACTGGGCACGGAGATCGCTCCCAAGACGACCGGACCTGCGCGCACTCGCTGGCGTCGGCGCAGACGAGCGACCCGCTAGCGATCGCGCGGCGGCACACGCTGCATCGCGTGCTGGGCATTCTCGCTCTCCGTGGCGACTCTATGCCGGGAGGGTGGCGAGATGAAGGCCCTGCAGGCCGCGGAGGCGCTCCGCCTGGTGCGTGAAGCTGCGCTGGCGGCGCGGGAAGCGGGGGAGCTGGGGGAGTTTCTGGGCGAGCTCGAGCGGATCCGGGTGGAGGCGCTCATCGCGCCCGCGACCCCGCCCGCCGCGGCGTCCCCGGAGAAACCGGAGCAGCACGACCGTCTGCTGACGACGAAGGAGGTGCACGAGCGGACGGGCATGTCGTGCTGGTGGATCCGGCAGAACAAGGCGACGCTTCCGATCGTGCGGCTCCAGACGGGCGGGTACCGTTTCAGCGAGAGGGGGCTGGAACGGTGGATCCAGTCGAGGTCGGGAGCGTCGTGAGAAGCCGGCCTTGTTCTACAGCTTGCCCTCGTAGCGACGAGCATGGAGCTCCCGGCCGACTTCGAAGACACCGTTCATGACTCCCCAGAGGTATCCGAGATCTCTTGTTCGACGTGGCGACGAGGAGCCTGTCGAGAGGCTCGACGACGACTCTTGCCTCGAGGCCGAAAGGCTCGTCGCTCATGACCTCGAATAGTAGGCGGTTCGGGATTGACAGTAGTACGGTAGTACGGCTATACTTCAGACCATGAGAGACGAAAAGGACAAGACGGTGAAGACGACCGTGGCTCTTCCAGAGGATCTCTGGGCGAGGGCGAAGCGCCAGGCGATCGAGGAGCGGAGCGATTTCCGGACGCTCGTGATCGAGGGTCTCGAGCTCCGCCTCGCGGTGAAGGGAAAGAAGGGGGGACGAGATGCGCGGTAACACCGGGGGTCGGATCTTCCAGCCGAAGGGCCGCCGCGTTCTGATGATGGCCTACTACGGGCCGCGCAGGGACGGCAGCTGGGGCGAGATTCGGGAGTCGGCTCGGACGGAGGATCCCGAGGTCGCGCGCGGCCGCCTGGAGCGGAGGCTCCGGGCCGTCTCGAACCATCGCGAGGGCATCGAGCAATTCCAGGGACGGGGGAGCGAGAAGCACACCGTCGCGGAGTTGCTCGATGCGCTGGACCGGGACTATCGGACGCGTGAGATCAAGGGGCTGCGCCAGGCGCTCGGCAACTTCGTCGCGGTACGCGCCTTCTTCGGCGCCGATCGCGCGGTCGCCGTCACTTCGGATCGGGTCCGCCGATTCGTCGAACGCCGGCAGAAGGAAGGGAGGGCCAACGCGACGATCAACCGGGGGTTGGAGGTCCTCGCCAGGGCGTACCGGCTCGCGGTCGAGGAGAAGCGAATCGCGGCGCACTTCGTCCCGCGGATCGCTCTCCTGCCGGAGCGCAACGCGCGCCAAGGGTTCTTCGAGCGCGACGAGCTCGAGGCGCTGCTCCCGCACCTGCCGGCGCCGCTGGACGCCATGACCCGCTTCGCGGCGATCTGCGGCTGGCGTCTCAGCGAGGTCCTTGGTCTCACGTGGGAATCCGTCGACCACGACGCGCACGAGATCCGGCTCCGGGATTCCAAGAACGGCGAAGGTCGGGTCCTCCCGCTCGAGGGTGAGGACTGGTCGTTGGTCGAGGAACTCTGGACCGCGCGGGAGTACTCGACGCCGGCGGGGCCCGGCCTCTCGGAGTACGTCTTCCATCGCGGCGGGCGCCCGATCCCGACGTCGACGTTCGAGCACCAGTGGAGCGTCGCGCGGAAGGCCGCGAACCTCCCGGGAAAGCTCTTCCATGATCTCCGCCGCACGGCTGCGCGGGACATGGTCCGTGGCGGCGCTCCCGAATCGTTCGCCATGAAGATCACCGGCCACAAGACCCGATCGATGTTCGAGCGTTACAACATCGTCTCGACGGACGACATGCGAGAGGCGCTCCGACGTCGCCGCGCACACGTCAACGCACAGCCCTCTGGCGGCGTGATCCGGTTTGAAGGAAGGACGAAATGAAGACCGGGACGATCGCCGCGCTCCTCGCGCTTCTCCTGCTAGCGGCCTCCCGTCCGTGCCTCGCCGACGATCCGTACAACTACGCCCTGGTCTGGAAGGGATGGTCCGATCAAGCAAGAATCGCCTACCTGTGGGGCGCTCGGGATGGGGGCGGACAAACGTATCTGGCTGCCGGGTTCGGTTGGCTACCCCCGGGAGAGTTCGGCCGGAAACCGGAGTCGGAGCGCGTCAGCCGTGTGCGAAAAAAGACCATGCTCCTTTTCGAGGAGTCCGCGCTGACTCCGGTGATCAGCGATCTCTACAGGGATCCGGCAAACGCGTTCGTCCCTCTAATCGACATGACTTTCATCGCCCGAGACAAGCTCCAAGGATCTGCGATCGACGACTCGCTCCGGGAGGCGCGAAAGAGGGCAGTCCAAGTGCAGGAATACACCGAGAGGCAAAAGAAGTAACGGACACAAGAACGGACACGTTGATGAATTCCCGAGCAAACTCGCGGTTTCTGCGCCGGTTCGAACCCGGTTGCCCGCTCCACCCTCTACCGCACGATTCCTCACAGAACCTCGCAGCAGCGGGGCGATTCGTGCGCTCACATGAGTCCGGCGGTTTGTGGAAATGTGGTTATTTTCGGGTTCCGACACGGACACGAACACGGACACGTCCTTCGTTTGACCAGCCGACTCCGCTACGCGCCGGCGGAGGCTCGCGGTGAAGCGTCCGCGCGGTTCGAAGCTCCTCCGTTGTGCGACGGCGCTCTACCGACTTGAGGCGCCGGGGTCTCACGTAGCCTTCTGGAGCCTTCCCGAGGCTGACCAGGGCAGATACCTCACGCGGGCGCGCGAGCTTCTGAACCTCCCGCCGTTCGATCAAGCGGCGGAGCTCCGCGAGCTGCTCGGTAGCGACTCGAAGGAGTCGCCGGAGTGAGGGCGCGCGGCGGCCGCCGCTTCCGCGTGACGCTGCAGGTCCTCGCGGGCGGCACTCCGCCGGAAGTGCGACTGCGGAGGGCTCTCAAGGTGCTCCTGCGCACCTTCCGTCTCCGCTGCATTGCGATCGAGCAGCTCGCGACGCCGGGCGGCGGCCACCGCCGCCCGGGACTTCACGGTTGAACTGGGCACCCCTTCGCGAGCTCGCTCTCCTCGTCAGGCCCATCTGGTCCGCGGTGTAGCCGAGCAGGTGGGAGATCTTCACCAGGTAGACGAGCGAGGGATTGTCTCTGACCTTGCCGTCCGAGTACTCGATCAAGACGCCGCGCCTCCTGATGTCGCGCGCAAGCTCTCGCCGGACGAGCTCGAGCTCGAGAAACGAGATTGCGGCCTTGAGATCGTGGCCGGTGAGCCCCGAGTTGTTGGTGAGTTCGTGCCTTAGGAACTCCCGGCACTCGTTCGAGAGGTAGAAGGCGACGACCTTTCGGAAGGATCGCTGCCGTCCGCCCTTCCAGGCGTTGCGTCTGCACGCCTTGAGCTGTCTCTCGCTCACCGGACGACGCTCGGGTGCGCTCTTCTCTCCCCGCCGTTTGCCCCCGTGTTCTTTCGGCACCCTGGGGTCAACGGTACGCGGAGTGTCAACGCGTCAGCTCGGAATGACTCCCCCTCTGCGCATCTTTGTACCGAGGTCTCCCATCAACCAGGCGCCTCGAGCTTTTTGAATAGCCTCACGGCACGCGCCCTCGTGCGCCCAAGCAGCGGGCCCCCGTGGTGCGCAACAACGAAGCTTCGCCTCCTCCGGTGTCCTCTCCGCAGGCGCCGCAGATGCGGCAGGTGCGGACGAGTGGGATGCCGAGGCCAACCGCGAAATCCCGCCTCGTAGTAGACGCCGCAGTGCCGCTCGCGGTGGCTGGCTCACGAAGACGCGCTCCGCATTCTTCGAGAGGGGCAGGCCCATGCCCCGGGGCGTGCCGTCGGGAACGAGAGCCTTGACGACGGTATTACGTTTCAGGGCCGATGTTCTTCGAGCGGCTGAGCGAAGAGGCGCGGGTGGGGCCGTTCCTGGTCCGCCAGCTCGCCTCCCGCCTGTTGCCAAGGATCCTCGAGGCTGCCGACGCCGGACTGAACGCCAAAGTCGTCGACCTCCTCGCTCACTTCGGTGCACGAATCGAACAGGCACGCGTCGCTGAACGGGGAGGAGAACTCTCGCACGATGCGGCGATGGCTGTCGTTCACGACATGCTCTCGAGGAAGGTCGCCGCGGCCGGCCGTTCTGAATTCGGCCTGGCCGAGATGATGAGAGCGGCCGCAGTTGCGGATTACAAGCTCGCGCGCACGAGACCGCCAGTCGCCGGGGTCACGGTCCGCTACGCCGGCGCGGCGGCGTCTCCAGTCTTGGTGTGGAAGTCGGCGGGGCTGGACGCATGATTGCGCTCGAAATCGCCGCCCCGACGCTTTGCCTCGCAGCCGGACAGACGCATCGCATCGAGATTGCGCGCTCGGGCGAGTTCACGGCCATGGACGGGTAGAAGATCACGCCGACACCGAATGATCTCCGGGGGATCGCGTCGGAGTTCCCACGCGACGGCGAGGCCCTCGTAAAAATCGGGCACGCTGCGGTAGACATGACGACCCTCGACTACGGGAGGGTGCTCGACGTCGTCTATGACGCCGGCCGGGACCGGCTCCTGGCGACGATCGCGCCGACGCCGGCGCTGGTGGATCGCAATCGCCGCGAGGGGTTCCGCCGAGTCAGCATGGAGCTCGCGAAGAAGGCGGGCGGGTGGATCCTTAACGCGGTCGCGTTCTTGGCTGCGCGTAGGCCGGCGATCGACGGGCTCGCAGCGGTCGCTCTGACGGCGGGCGCGGGAACGCCGACGAGGCGGCGGTCAGGCTTGAACCCGCGGATCCAGTTCGCGGAATCGCCGATCTACGACCGGACTCTGAGATACCTGGAGGGTCACCGCGAGCTCTCGTTCACGGAAGCACTGGAGCGGGTCGCTCTCGTCGACGAGCCGCTGCCGGGCTCCAGTGCATCAGGGAAGGCCTCGTGAGAGTGCGCATAACCGTCCGGAAGCGCGGCAGCACACCGGGTCCGCCGAAACCGTGGCACCTGTTGGGTCTCCTCCTGCAGGGCTTCGGTCTCGATATCGAAAAAGTGGAAGAGGCGGAGCCTCCGTCCCCGGCGG
>JBBQDF010000008.1:0-14874 GCA_038319475.1 Thermoanaerobaculia bacterium | reverse complement strand
AGGGCACCAGGCGGGCGCTTCCGCCGGCCCGGGCGTCGCGAGCGTCCGCACGCTTCCGTCCGCGACGGAGATCCGGAAGAGGCGCGGCCGGTCGGGAGTCGGGGCGGCATAGGCGACCGAGCTCCCATCGGAAGACCACGTCAGCGTGTCGAGAACCTGCGCATCGCCGATCCGCCGGGGCGGTCCTCCCTCGACGGGCACGACCCAGATTCCCCGCCGCCCGCCGCGGTCGGAGACGAACGCGACCCGGCGGCCGTCGGGAGAGCAAGCCGGCCGTTCGTCGATGGCATTACCGACCGTCAGCGGCTTCGGATTCGTGCCGTCCGAGTCGGAGATCCAGAGATTCCGGTTCCCGGAACGGGCGGAGGAAAAGACGATCTGGCGGGTCCCCGGAAGAGACGCCGGATCGAAGTCGCCCGTGTAGCCTTCGGTCACGTCGCGTGGGGAGGGCGAGGCCGCGCCGGGATCGAGGGCGTAGAGTGCCTGACGTTGCTCCTCGAGCGTCGCGACGATCGCGCGTCCGTCGCGGGAGACCCGGGGCTCGGAGTAGCTCCCGACGCCCGCCGTGATGCGCACCGGGTCGCCTCCCGAGATCGCCCGGGTGAACAGCGAAAGGTCGGCGGTGTCCGGGTTGGCGGCATAGAGGAGCGTCTTTCCGTCGCGCAGGGGATTCGGGTACACGGCGCGACGCGAGGTGCGCACCACGGGCTCGGGGCTCCCCCCGGCGGCCGGCACCCGGTAGATCTCGGAGGGCTCGGAGTTCGAGCTGGTGATGCCATAAATGAAGTAAACGTAGCGGCCGTCGGGCGACCACGCCGGGCGGTGGGCGTGGAGGCCTCCGCGCGCTGCCAGGATCTGTTTGGAGTTACTGCCGTCCGCGTCCGCGACGAAGAGCGCGTCTCCGAGGGTGCCCCCGGGCCGCATGAAGACGATCCGCCTTCCGTCGTCGGAGTAGCGGACTCCCACTCCTCCCGAGAGGAACTTGCGCGGCGCCCCGCCGAGCGGCGCGGGAATCGCCCAGGTGTCGGGGAGGGCCGGGCCGCGGGGCGTCGCCCTGACGAGCACGAAGGCGCCGTCGGGCGAAACCTCGGGCCCGCCGATCTCCGAAAAGGGCTGGATCGCCAGTCCGCTCCGGGCAGTCAGATTGACGGCCTCGCCGCCGGCTAAGAACTGAATCCAGACGTTCGGGGTCCCCCCGGCATCGGAGAGAAAGGCGACCCACTTCCCGTCCGGAGAGAGCATGGGACCGTAGTGGTGCCCCGGTCCCGCGGTCACGCGGATGGCCCGGCCAAATGGCCGCGAAGAGTCGGGAGGAAAAAGAAGCGGTCGCAGGAGCGCGCCCAGGAGCAAGGCGGTGAGCAGAGCGACGGCGCCCGCAAGGGCGCCCGGCGAACGGCGGTGCGGCGGGCCGCCCGCCGCCGCGTCCGGCCGGCCCTCCCCCTCCCCCTCTACGGGAGCGGTTTCGAGTGCGAACGCGAGATCCCCGGCGGACTGGAATCGTTGCTCCGGTCTCTTCTCGAGGCAGCGTGCGAGGATCCGGCGGAGGGCCAACGGCTGGACCTCGCCGAGTCCCGCCGGCTCTTCGCGGAGGATTGCCGATAGCGAATCGGCGGGGGAGGAGCCGGGAAAGGCACGCCGGCCGGTGATCATCTCGCAGGCGACCGCGCCCAGGGCGAAGAGGTCTGCCCGCCCGTCCGACTCCTGGGCGCGGACCTGTTCGGGCGCCATGTAACCCACGGTACCGAGTACCGTTCCGGGCAGTGTCGCCGCCGCTGCGGTCGGCGCAACCGAAAAGTCGATGGCCGGGGCTGTCACGACCCGGGCGAGACCGAAGTCGACGATCTTGGCGCGGCCGTCACCGCAGACGATCACGTTTTCCGGCTTGAAGTCGCGATGGACGATTCCCGCCGCGTGGGCGGCTTCGAGGCCCCTGGCGAGCTGCACCCCGAAAGAAATCGCCCGGCGGACCGGCAACGGCCCTTCGGCCAGAAGCGTCCGGAGGCTTTCTCCGTCCACGAGCTCCATACCCATATAGGCGACGTCGCCCTCCCGTCCGACGTCGTAGATCGTCACGATGCTCGGGTGGTTGAGGCTGGACGCGGCGCGGGCCTCCGACTCGAAACGCGCGAGGCGGGCGGGATCGGCGGAGACTTCCTGCGGAAGGACCTTGACCGCGGCGACCCGCCCCAGGCGGGTGTCGCGCGCGCGATAGACCTCGCCCATTCCGCCGACGCCGAGCAGCGCGAGGACTTCGTAGGGTCCGAGCCGGGATCCGACGTTGAGCGTCACGGAGGTCCTGGCAGGAGGATATCCCGCCCCGCGGCCGAGCTTACGCTTCCAGGCTGGCGTCGCGAAGGAAGTCGGAGAGGTCGTAGGAGCCGCTCGCGAACTGCAGGGTCAGCCGGCCGCGCTCGAAAAGAGTGCGCTCGAGCGAGAGGTCGACCCCCGGCGGCATCCAGTCATTCAGGTTGACGACCATGATCCGTTCATCCGGGTAGTACGTCAGAAGCCCCGGTGGCGCTTTCTGCACCAGGTAATGCAGCAGCTGCTCCGGAATGGGGATGAACGAAAGCGCGTGAACCTTGTCGAGCACGAACGCGAGAAAGCCGTCCTTCAACCGGATCTGGGAGAGGGTCGCCCGGGCGGAGAGGGCCACGCCAAAGCGGTGGACGACGACCGTGGCGGCGAGCTCCCCGGGTGTCACGGCAATGCGCAGATCCTGCAGGTCCGGGATCTCATCGACGAAGCGGCGCACGAGAGCGTTCAAAGTTCGCTCACCGAAAATCAAGGAGAGGCCGCTCCAGCGAATCCGGTGCCCGGATTCGTCCGGTGGCGGCGGAAGAGTCTCCGCCGTCGCGAGCTTGTTCATGTCCTCACATTGTAACGCGGCGGGGCGCGGATTTATTCGCAGCGGAGGCGGCGCGACACCGCGCGTTTCCTAAAAGACGTACGCGAGCGCGAAACCCGCCTGCGCGGCCATCATCAGGAGGTACATGTGCGTCCACGCCGGATGGTTCTCCGTCCGCGCGAGCTCCTCCGGGTCCCGCACGAGGAGGCGCGCGGCCCACGCGCCCCATACCGCCAGGCCCACGCCGAGCGCGGTCAGGAGCATCCGGTTGCCGGTCAGGAGCGGGCCGGTTCCGCCGGGAGCGGGCATCCACGCGAAGACCGGAATCAGGAGCCAGGGCAGAACGAAAAACGGCGCGATCATCCACGCCGCGCGGACCACCCCGAAGCGGATCGGCAGCGTGATGCAGCCGTGGGCGCGGTCGCCGTCCATGTCCGAGAAGTCCTTCGTCGAGATCGCGCCCAGCAGAAAAAGGGCGAAAATGCCGCCGATCGCCCACGCCTCGAGCGCGGCGACGCTGGCGACGAATGCCCAGCCGGCGACCTTCAGAAGTCCGCCCCGCGGGATCGCGATCGTGAGGTTCGCCGCCAGCCAGTGCCGTTTCGTTCGACCGAGCGCGGGGAACGAATAGACGAGGGTCGCGAGCGCTCCGACGCAGTAGATGAAAAAAGCCGCGTGCAGCGACGCGGGGGCGGTGAGCCGGTCCGCGAGCCCGCTGTAGGGATACGGGACGACGATCCAGGTCGGAAAAATAGCCAGCGCGTAGAGCGCCGCCGCGAGCTGCCACGCCCGGCGCGTCGAGATCTCTCCCGTGACGAGCGGCCGCTCCGGCTTGTTCTGCCGGTCGATCTCGAGGTCCGCGATCTGGTTGACGATGTTCGAGGCGGCATTCATCGCCGAGGCGCAGAGAGAGCCGATCACGACGGTGGCGACGACCGCCCACGTGATCCGCCGCGCCGGGTCGGGATTGTGGGCCGAGCCGAACGCGCACACCGCTCCGGAGACGATTCCGAGCAGAGGCGGCAGCAGGGTGAAAGGCCGCGCGAGGCGCAGATAGCGCTTCAACGGAATCCCCCCGGAGCTTCGAGCGAACTCCGCTTCCGAACGTTCAACGGCAAACGCTCAACATCCGTCGAGCGTCGAGCGTCGAGCGTCGAGTCTCAAGTCTCGAACGGCAGATAGATCCGCCCCCTCACGATGGACATCGCGATCTCTCCCGCCACGGCGGCGCCGGCGAAGGTGTTCAGGGCGTTGGAAAACTCGTGATCGAGGCGAAACCCGCGGCCCGCGGCGAGCTCGGCGAGCAGGCTCTCGAGAAGCGAACCCGCAATACCGCCGACGGCGACCGCCCACACCAGCGACAGCGGGATCATCCCGACGGCCCATCCCACTCCGGCGATGACGAGCGCGCCCGCCGCTCCCGCGACGGTTCCCTGCCATGACACCGCGCCCACGGTCCCCGGCGGCACCCTCCGGCCGGCGAGCAGGGAGACGGGATTCCGGCCGGCGAGGCTGCCGACCTCCGTCCCCAGAGTGTCGGCGAGCGCGGCGGCCCAGGCGGCGGTGAACGCCGTGAGCAGGACTTCGGAACCGAGAGGGCGCCGCCAGGCCGCGACGAAAAGAATGGCGACCGCCACCGCGCAGTTCGCGAAAACGTGACGGGCCGCGCGGCGGCCTCCCTCTCCCTGCGCGGTGCCACGCGCCGACTTCGCCGCCCAGCCGAGCTTCGTGGCCGCGGTCCCCAGACCGAAGAACACCCAGAGAAGCAGGTAGGACCGCCAGCCTCCGACCGCGAGCAGAAACGCGCCCACCAGGAACCCGGCGATGGCGCCGGAGCGCGAAACGAGCTTCAGCCGCGCCATCACGAAAGCGAGCACGGCGTTCAAGACTAAGGCGAGGAAAACGTTTCTCGCGAATTCCGGCGAGTCGATGAGACGACCGAAGGCGCGTGGCGCTCCCGCAAGGCCGGCCCAGAGAACGAGAGATGCCGGGACAGGCGCGACGAAGTTGTCCTCGATGCCGGTCGCGAGCGACTCCAGAAACGCAAACGCCGCGGCAGCCGCGATCAGCGCGGGGGCCGCTCCGGCCGGCCGCTCCCGGGACACGAACCAGAAAAAGAAATTTCCGGCGGCGGCCGACACGACGAAGCTGGCGGCGAGCCCGGTCCATGTCTTCTCCCGGTTCCATGGGAGCCGGGGCCCGCCCGCCGCCCGCCCGCAAAGGGCCGCTGCGGGATCCCCGAAGGCCAGCATCCCCCACACCGAAGCGGCGATCTCGAGCCGATGCCGGTAGAGGAGGACGAGCGCCAGGACGGAGGCCGCGTACGCGACGATGCCGGCATCGCGCGGGCGGGACGGGTCGCGGTAAAAGGCGCGGCCGATGCGGGGCATCACGAAAAAGTTGAAGAGCAGGGCGGCGAAGGCCAGCAGGGCCGCCCGCGCCAGTCGAGGGCGGCGAGAGGGAGCGCGAAGAGTCCCATCCCCGCGTGGAGCGCCTTGCGCCTGCCGTCCGGCGTCAAGGCCTCAGGCCTCCGGACGGGCGCGCGCGGCCAGGTATTCCGCGAGCGCGTCGCGCCAGGGGCGAATCGGCCTCCCGGTCCGGCTCTCGTACCGCGAGGTGTCGAGAACGGAATACCGGGGGCGCGCGGCGGGCCGCGCCAGTGTCGCCGAGTCGATGGGACGCACGGCGACGCCGTCGCGGCCGGCGAGAGCGACGATCGCCTCCGCGAACTCGTGCCAGCTCGCTTCGCCCGCGTTGGCGAAATGATAGAGGCCGGAACTGCCCGAAAGGAGGAGAGCCACGATCGCCTCGGCGAGGTCGGGCGTGGCGGTCGGACGTCCGCGCTGGTCGTGGACGACGGAGAGCTCCCGGCGCCCCGACTCCACCTGCTTCAGGATCGCCTCGACGAAATTCCAGCCCGCCCGGCCGAACAACCAGGAACTGCGCACGACGAGCGCATTCGGGGCGCGCAGAGCCGCCTCCTCCCCGGAGCGCTTCGTCCGGCCGTAAGCGGAGAGCGGATGGGCCTCGTCTTCCTCGGTGTACGGGGAGCCCTTGGCACCGTCGAAAACGAAATCCGTCGAAACGTGCACGAGCTGAATCGAGCGCGCGAGACACTCCTCCGCCAGGATCTCGACCGCTTCGGCGTTGACCGCGTGGGCGCGAGGGTCGGTCTCGCAGTCGTCGACTTTCGTGAAGGCGGCGCAGTTGACGACGATGTCCGGAAAGGTCTCCCGGAGCGCGCGAGAGACACCGGAGGAGTCCGTGATGTCCAGATCCGCGCGCGGGCGCGGGATCACCTGGAACCCGGCGCGGGCGAGCGCCGGAACGACGTCGGAACCGAGCATGCCGGCCGCCCCGGTCACCAGCGCCCGGCGCGGAATCATCAGCTCCGTGTGCCCGCCGGGCAGGGCCTCCGGGAGGAGAGACGGTGCCGGGGCGGAGCTCACGAGGTCGCGGCCGAAAAGGGGAAGGGCGGCGGAGGCGTCCGGCACTTGGCTCCGCTCTTCAGCGATGACCGGCTGGCTCTTTCGCCGTCGCCGACGAGGTGGCGAGCCGGTCTCCGTACTGCGTGCGGTAGTACTCCCGATAGGCAGCGTCTTTTTCCTTGACCGGGCGCCACCAGTCTTCCCGACTGCGGTACCACGAGACGGTTTCCGAGAGCCCCCGCTCGAAGGGCGTTTTGCTCGTGAATCCGAGTCGCGCGAGCTTCGAGGCGTCGAGCGAATACCGGCGGTCGTGGCCGGGGCGGTCGTTCACGAACCGGATGAGGCTCTCGGGTTTCTGGAGCTCCCGCAGGACCTGGCGCGTGATTTCGATGTTCTCGGCCTCGTTGCCGCCCGCGACGTTGTAGACCTCGCCGGGCTCTCCGGCATCGAGCAGGAAATCGATCGCCGCCGCGTGGTCGCGCACGTAGAGCCAGTCGCGCACGTTCCGGCCGTCGCCATAGAGCGGCAGGGGCTGGTCGTCGATCGCGTTGGTGACGAAGAGCGGGATCAGCTTTTCCGGGTACTGAAACGGGCCGTAGTTGTTGGACGCCCGGGTGATCACGACAGGCACCCCGTACGACGCCCAGTAGGAGTACGCCAGCCGGTCCCCCCCCGCCTTCGACGCGGCGTAGGGGTTGCGGGGATTCAAGGCGGACTCTTCCGTGAAGGAGCCCTCGGCGATCGACCCGTAGACCTCGTCCGTCGAGATCTGGACGAACCGGCGCACGTTGCAGCGGCGGGCCTCCTCCAGGAGCACGAAGACCCCCTTTACGTCGGTTTCGATGAACGACGCGTCGCCGAGAAGCGAGCGGTCGACGTGGGTTTCGGCGGCGAAGTTCACCACATCCGTGCAACCGTCCATCGCCACGCGGACAGCCTCCGCGTCCGTGATGTCGCCCTGGAGGAACTGGTAGTTCTGCCGGTCCTCGATGTCCGAGAGGCTCGCGGGATTGGCCGCGTACGTCAGCTTGTCGAGGTTCACCACGCGAACGCCGTCTCCGCGGGATTCCAGGATCTGGCGAATGAAGTTCGAGCCGATGAAACCCGAGCCTCCCGTGACGAGGACCTTCATACGATGCCGATCTCGGAGTTGTCGCCGATCAAGAACCGGTGCACGCGGGGCCGCTCGGCGCCAGGATGGATTCGCACGTTGGTGCCAATCAGGGAATCCGCGATGCGTCCGGGGATACTGACGACCTGCGAGCCCTCCAGGATGATCGAGTTCTCGACTTCGCAGCGGTCGATCAGGCAGTCGGGGCCGATGGCGGTGTAAGGCCCGACGAAGGCGTCGCGGATCTCGGAGCCCGGGCCGATGATCGCCGGGCCTCGGACGATGCTGCGGACTAGCTTCGCCCCCTTCTCCACGACGACCTTCCCCTCGACACGGCAGCCCGAGTCGACCCCCGAGAGCCCGTCGGCGGTAAACGTGTCGAGGATGATGCGATTGGCCTCGAGCATGTCTTCGATCTTTCCGGTGTCCTTCCACCACCCGGAGACCAGGTGCGGGTGGACCGTCTTTCCATGGTCGATGAGCCACTGGATCGCGTCGGTGATCTCGAGCTCGTTGCGGGCGCTCGGGCGGATCGCGTTGACGGCTTCCCAGATCGTGTCGTCGAACATGTAGACGCCGACGAGCGCCAGGTCCGAGCGCGGAGACTTCGGCTTTTCGGTGAGGCGGAACACGCGGTCTCCGTCGAGCTCGGCGACGCCGAACTGCTCCGGATTCGGGACCTTCGCGAGCAGAATCTCAGAGTTGCACCCGATCCGCCGGTACTCGTCGACGAGGCTCGAAATTCCGTCTGCGATCAGGTTGTCTCCGAGGTACATGACGAAGGGAGAGCCGCGCAGGAACGATTCCGAGATGAGAACCGCGTGCGCGAGTCCGCGGGGAGCGTCCTGCTCGATATAGGTGATCTTTGCCCCGAACCGGCTTCCGTCCCCGAGCGCCGCCTGGATCTCCTCCCGGGTGTCGCCCACCACGACCCCGATCTCGTGAATCCCCGCCGCGACGATCGCCTCGACGCCATAGAAGAGGACCGGCTTGTTCGCGACGGGGACGAGCTGCTTCGCCCGCGTGTACGTCAGCGGCCGCAGGCGGGTGCCCTTGCCACCCGAGAGAATCAGGCCTTTCATTTGCGAGGGATCATAACCGCGGCGGGACGCCGGGGCCCGCCCGGGGTCAGGCGTGAGGGTCAGGCGGGCGACGGGAGTGGGGCCGCCCCTCCTCCTCACTTCTCCTCACGGCCCGAAGATCCGATCGACACTCTGATGCAGGTCGAGAAGCGTCCCGATGTCTTTCAGGTTGACGACGAACCGGACGTCGCGGCGGGTGTTCGGCGGCAGGCGCAGCTGCCGCAGCTCGACGAAGACGGTGTAGCACGCCGCCCGGAAGGCAACGAGCGTGCGGTCCTCGAGCAGGAGGTTCTGGCGCGCGTCGTAATTCAACTGAGTGTCGACCCGAAAGCGCTTCGAGAGCTCGATGCCCGCGGCCACGCGGAACTGGTCGGAGTCCGGCGAACGCGACCCGGGCGGAAGCGGCGCCGCCAGGATCGGGCGGCTCGCAAACCAGGTCGCGTTGATGAAGCTCGTCTTGCGGCTGTATGCCGCGGAGAGCGAAGTGCCGGTCACCTGGGACGCCCCGGTGTCGTAGGAGAGGCGGCCGTCGAGATGAAAGCCCGGGCCGGGCGCGACGCGAAGGGTGGCCTCGACGGGCCCCGTGCGCGAGATCAGGGGGTTGGCGAACGTCGTCGCGCTCGGGAGCGTGCTCTGGGGGAGAGTGAACGCTCGCGTCTGAGCGAGCTCGAACGAGGCCACTTCTTCCGCCGGCGGCGCCTTCGGATCGGCGGCGCGCGCGAGCAGCCGGTTGACGAGCGCGTAGCGCACCTGGTTCTGGCCGAGCTGCAGGTCCACCTCGTCGAAGGAGGGGATCCGCGAGGGGTCGCTCACCTGCGAGACGTACGTGTAGTCGATGCGCGGCTCGATCACGTGCTTGAACCTGCCGAACCGTCCGATCGCGACGTCGAAGATCCGGGAGAACGACGGCCCGACGATTGCGAGCCCCGCTTCTCCGTACTCGCGCGTCAGAGACTTTCCGACGAACCGGCTGGATGTCGTGGCGTCGGTCGAGTCCGTGTACTCCGTCAACCGGCCTCCGGCGCGCGCGGTCATCGAGAGCCACGGGATCCGCTTCCAGGGAAGAGACACCGTCGGGTGCAGGTCGAAGCGGCCGTAGTCCCCCCGGGGGAGCCCCGGGCCGCGATTCAGGTAGAGCCAGGATGCCGAGGACTCGAGCTGAAAGAAGAGCGGCGTCTTTCCGACGCGCGACGTGCGCCGGAAAAACTCCGCGCTCGGCAGGCGCTCCGAGACGATCGTCGTGCCGAAAAAGGTCTCGGCGCGCTCGAAACGGATGTTGAGAGAGTCGTCGCCGAAGTTCTTCGAGAGGAAAGCGCGGGACAGGATCTGCCTCGCCGAGTTCAGCGCGAAGGAGCGCTCGAGGTCCTGCAGGTACTCGGGATCCGAGTAGTCGCGCAGCGCGATCACTCCGCGGAAGCCTCCCGGCAGATCGTCGGAGACGTGATCCAGGCGATACTTCCAGCGGTTTTTCGTCCGCCGGGTGAAAACCCCCGTGGTGCCGTTCGGAAGCGCGCAGAACCCGGTCTCGCCCGGCGCCTGGTCGAGCGGGACGCACACCGTCGCGTCACTGTCGTGAATCGCGTAGCCCTGGAACAGCCCGGCCGACTCGAGCCCCGGTGTCCAGCGCAGCTCCTCGCCGAGCCCGACTGATCCCTTCGAGTACAGATCGAGGTTCGAGGTCAGGTCGGTCGAGCGGCCGGTTACCCAGTAATGGGTCAACCCGAGGTAGGCACCGCGCGAGCTGTATCCGGCTCCGGGCACGAGCATTCCCGAGGCTCGGTCCTCCTTCGTCGGCCAGATCAGGTACGGGGTCCAGAGAAGCGGCACCCGGCCGGCGCGGAAAGAAACGTTCCTGAGCCGCGCGTAGTCGTCGAGCGTGACGACCGCTTCCGCCATGCGGAAGGACCACGAGGGCTTCGGAATGTCGCAGGCGGTGAACATCCCGTCGTGAATCCGGTAGGTCGCCTCCCCGATCTTTTCGATCGACTGCGCGACCACGTGGTACGCGGGGGAGAGGTCCGCGGTCGCGTCTTCCATCCGGCCGGTCTTTTCTTCGAGCTGAAAGGTTCCCCGATTGCCGGAAAGACGTGTCGGGCCCTGGTCGATGATGACGTGGCCTTCGAGAGTCGCCGTCTTCGTCGGAAAGTCGTAGTGCGCGGCATCGGCGCGGATCTTTACGTCCTGGTATTCGATGACGACCTCGTCAGACCCGTCCCAGGAGACGTCCTTCTCGTAGTGGACGGGCTTCTTCGTGTAAAGGCGGACCTCTCCCCCTTTCGTCGGCGGCCGGAACTTCACCTGAAAGTTGGGCCGGACCTTGAACTGCCCTTCGAAAGGGTCCGCGGAGCCGAAAGGGTCCTGCGCGAGAAGCGCGAAGGAGCCGAAGAGCGAGAAGAGGGCGAAGAGGGTGAGCTCGGCGAAAAGGCCGGCCCGGGCGCGGTCGGGCGCGGCCCTCACGCCGGCATGGGGCGCATGTCCGAGGCGACCCGGAATGCCGCGTCGGTTTTCGCGCGGATCTCCGTTTCGTCGACGCCCGGGGCGAGCTCGACTAAGACCAGCTCTCGCTTCTCACGGTCCACGTCGAAAACGCACAGGTCGGTGATCACCCGGTCGACGCAGGCGCGCCCTGTCAGCGGCAGAGTGCACCGCGAGAGGATCTTCTTCTCCCCGGAACGGGCGGTGTGCTCCATCGTCACGACGAGCCGCCGGGCGCCGGCGACGAGATCCATGGCGCCGCCCATACCCTTCACCATCTTTCCGGGGATCATGTAATTCGCGATCGAGCCCTCCTGGTCCACCTGCATCGCGCCCAGGATCGAGAGGTCCACGTGCCCCCCCCGGATCATCGCGAAGGAGTCCGCCGAAGAGAAGTACGAAGCGCCCGGCTTGACCGTCACGGTCTCCTTGCCGGCGTTGATGAGGTCGGGATCAATTTCGGCCTCCGTCGGATAGGGACCCAGTCCCAGAATTCCATTTTCCGACTGCAGGATCACTTCCATGCCCGGCGGGATGTGGTTCGCGATGAGCGTCGGCATCCCGATGCCGAGGTTCACGATGTATCCGTCCTGGAGCTCGCGGACCGCCCGGCGGATGATGCCTTCCCGGTCGAGCATCGTGAGGCTGTCAGGCCGTCTTTCTGACGGTGCGCCGCTCGATCCGCTTCTCCCGGGAAGCGACGACGACGCGCTGGACGAAGATCCCCGGCGTGTGGACGTTCTCCGGATCGAGGTCCCCGACTTCGACGAGCTCCTCGACTTCCGCAATCGAGATTCTTCCGGCGGTAGCCGCGACGGGGTTGAAGTTACGCGCGGCCCGGCGATAGACCAGATTGCCCAGCCGGTCACCTTTCCATGCCGCGACGAGCGAAAAATCCCCGACGATCCCGCGCTCTAAGACGTACTCGCGCCCGTCGATCACCCGCGTCTCTTTGCCCTCCGCGACGAGCGTCCCCACTCCGGTGGGCGTGAAGAACGCGGGGATCCCCGCGCCGCCCGCTCGCATGCGCTCGGCGAGGGTGCCCTGCGGCACGAGCTCGACCTCGAGCTCGCCGCTCAAAAACTGCCTCTCGAACTCCCCATTTTCCCCCACATAGGACGAGACCATCCTGCGGATCTGGCGGTTGCCGAGCAGCAGGCCGAGCCCCCAGTCATCCACCCCGCAGTTGTTGGAAACAGCCGTCAGGTTGAGAACTCCCAGGCGTCGGAGCGCGGCGATCAGGTTCTCGGGGATCCCGCAAAGCCCGAACCCGCCGACGACGAGCGTCGCGCCGTCGGAGACGTCAGCGACCGCCTCGTCGGCGCTCGAGACGACCTTGTTGATCACGGAACGATCATATGGGAGAGGTCGAGCGTTCAGCGTTCAGCGTTCAGAGTCGAGAGTTAAGGGTTGAGAGTTGGAGTTTGAGAGGCGGCAACTCTTTCCGTTGCCCCGAGCCGCCTCACCTTTCCCGTTTCCGGCCTTGAACGCTCGACGCTGAACGCTCAACGCTCACCACGACTCCTCCCCACTGCAACAAATTCCACCACGTCCAGGTCCTCCGAGGCCCCGGGAACCCTCTTGAGCCTTTCCAGGGCCTTCGCTCCTTCGGGCGACGGCGCGAACCGGACGCCGTCGATCCGCGGGGCCTCGAAGCCGCACGCCTCGAACAGATCGGTCAAGGTGCGACGGGTGAAAAAACGAACGTGGGTGCCCGAGAGAATCGAGTAGGGCACGTAATCGAAGCGGCCCCGAAGAAGGTCTGCGATCACTGACCAGTGGCCGATGTTCGGCACCGAGGCGACGACCGCCCCGCGCGTGGAGAGCCACGGTCGGACGCGTAGCAGGGCCGCCGACGGATCCTCGAGGTGCTCCAGCACGTCTCCGAAAAGAACCGCGTCGAACCGGCCGTCAAACTCTTCCGGCACGTTTTCGAGCGGCATCACGAGCACGCGGTCGTACCGCCGTGCGGCCTCCGCCGCGTCTCCCGCGTCAGGCTCGATGCCGATGATCTCGCCGACGCCGGCGCGCCGGAGAACGGCCGCGGTGGCGCCGCGGGAGCATCCGACGTCGAGCACGGTGCGGGAGCCCTCCGGGATGCGCGCCGCGAGATCCTCGCGCGCCTGGTCATCCATGTCCCCGTACCGGTGCAGGTACGCGCCGGGGTCCACAAAGACGCGTTTGCCGAGAACGCAAGCGCGCTCGACCGCGCCGTCGAGAGGGAGGTCGCGTGGAAAACCCGCCAGGGAGTCCCGGCGGGCGGCGAAGACCGGGGACCGGAAAGAGCCTTCGCGGCGGGGACCCTCCGCCGTCACGGCGACGGCACGAGCGGCCTCTTCGAGCAACGCCGGCGTATGGTAGGGAAACGGCGGCTCACGACGCCCGGCCTCGCACCAGGGCTCGTTCGACACGGGCAGGGCGACATCGGCCTCGCCGAATTCCAGAAGATCGAGGAGGCGCCGCGCCGCGAGCGCCGGAAGGTAGGCCTCCGGATCCGCCTGGACGAGGACATGCGGGCTCTCACCCGCGAGATCCCGGATGGTGGGCCGCAGGCCCTGGCGCCATGTCCGGGTCGTGGCGGGGAGCGCGTCGAGGCAGCGGCGGGCAAAGCGCCACGCCCAGAGGGACTCGGCCTCGAAACGGGGAACGCCGCCGAGCAGCAGATCGAACGGAGTGCTCGCGCCCGTCGGAGCGCCGGGAAACGGGAAACGGGAAACGGGAAACGACTCCGTCAGAGCGCCTCGAGAAGCATCGCGGTGGCTTCCCCTCCTCCGATGCAGATCGCCGCAACGCCGCGCCGCTTGCCTTCCCGGCGCAGCGAATGCACGAGCGTGGTCAGGAGCCGCGCTCCCGAGGCACCGATCGGGTGACCGAGCGCCACGGCTCCGCCGAGGATGTTGACTTTCGAAGGATCGAGCTCCAGCTCCCGGATGGCCGCCATCCCGACCGCGGCAAAGGCCTCGTTCACTTCGAACAGGTCGATGTCGGCGGCGGTCAGCCCGGCCCGCTCGAGAAGTTTGCGCACGGCGCCGACCGGAGCGGTGGTGAACCACTCCGGCTCCTGCGCCACGCCGCACCACCCGATCATCCGGGCCAGGGGCTTCACTCCCAGCTCCGCGGCCTTTTCTTCGGATGCGATGATGAGCGCCGCGGCGCCGTCGTTGATCTTGGAGGAGTTGGCGGCGGTCACGGTGCCGCCTTCTTTCTGGAACGCGGGCTTTAAGCCCGCCATCCTGTCGAGCGGCGCCGCGAACGGCTCCTCGTCGGTGTCGACGACTGTCGGCGCGCCTTTCTTCGCGGGCACTTCGACCGAAACGATCTCCTCCGCGAACAGCCCGCGGCGCGAGGCGTCCTGCGCGCGCCGGTACGACTCGAGGCTGTACGCGTCCTGCTCCTCGCGGGTAAACGAGTACTTCGCGACGCACTTCTCGGCGCAGTTGCCCATGTGCACGTCGCTGTAGGGGTCCCAGAGCCCGTCCTTGATCATCGAGTCGACGAGCGCGCCGTTGCCCATGCGGTACCCGGTCCGCGCGCGCTCCAGCAGATACGGCGCGTTCGACATGGACTCCATTCCGCCGGCGATCGCGATGTCGTACTCCCCGGCGATGATCGCGTTGGCCGCGTCCATCGCGGCGCGCATCCCGGAGCCGCACACCTTGTGAACGGTCACGCAGGGGACCGAGTTCGGGATGCCGGCGCCGAGAGACGCCTGACGCGCGGGCGCCTGGCCGAGCCCGGCCTGGAGGACGTTGCCCATCACGACCGCCTCGATCGCGTCCGGCGCGACGCCGGAACGCGCGAGAACTCCCCGGATGGCCGCCGACCCGAGCGCCGGGGCCGACATCGAAGACAGCGTGCCCAGAAACGATCCCACCGGGGTCCGGACAGCGCCCAGAATCACGACGTTCTTCATGCCGCGATTCTAACCGT
>JBBQDF010000007.1:0-15319 GCA_038319475.1 Thermoanaerobaculia bacterium | reverse complement strand
GAAAAGCTCGTGAATCGTGCGCGAGCGTGAGAATGGCGCCGAGGTCCGGTTCCATTCGACGAGCAGCATCTGCCGCTCCTGGTCTCCGAGGATGGGGAGAGCGCCCGCGCGCGTCTTCGGGTCCTCGGCGGCCGCGGCGATCAGGACTTCCAGATGCTTCGCCAGCCGTCCGGCCGCGTCTTGCGCGACCCGGCTCGCATCCGCTCCGCAGACCAACCGGAGCGCGTTTCCTTCGCGAACGCATTCGAGCCAGAGCGGCCAGCCGTCCGGTGGAGCGAATTCCCGAAGAATCGAGAAGCTGACGCGATCCTCGTCCGGCTCGGGCAGCTCCACGTACTCGAATCCCGTCCGGCGGGCGCAGGCTGCCGAAGCGGCCTCGAGATCCTCCGTGCGCCCGTAGTACTCCTCCCACTCGTCGTTCTGCCGCCTGGCCTGGGCGGCATTCTTCACGGCCTCAGTGAACGTCGCGCCCCCGTCGAATCGCCCCAGGATCGGGAGGGCCTTTGCGAACGGCCCGAGCGCATCCCGGAGGTGCTTCCGCTTCCGGGCGGGGCGAAGCTCTTCCGTGACGACCTCCGTTTCGCCGGTCGTGCGGGCGAGCAGACTCTGCCAGCAGGCGAGAAGGAAGTCCGGACGCGACACCTTCTCCTCGCCGCAGAAGCGGTCTATCTTTCCAAGAAGGGCGGGCCCGAGAAGCAGCGACGCCGTTTCCTGCGCGAAGGGGCCGACCAGCCCTCCGAACGGAGTACTCCCCGCTGCGGAAGACATACGGCTCCAATGCTCGCGAGCGGCGCGGGTGGCGTCGTTATCCGCCTCCAGGAGCTCGTTCTGCGACTCCGATAAATCGGCATACTGGACGGAGTAAGTCTCCGGCTCCTCCGGCTCTCGGCCCGCGTACAGGTCCGCCAGCCGCGCGGCCATGATGCGCAGACTGCGCCGGTCGGCCGACAGGGCGGACGCGCGAAAGAGCAGGACATGCCGCGAGTCAGACAACGCCGCGAGCGATAGGCGGAAGACCGGTCCGCGCTCGAGGTCGAAGCCGGACTCCTGTTCCTGGCCTGCGAGCTCGGCCACTGCGGCAAGCGGATCCGTGCGGCCGGCGGCTGAAAGCTCGACGGTGCGCCATCCGGGAATCGCGGTGTCTGACACGACCTGGAACGGAACGCGGATGCCGGGGCGTCGGTGGAAAGTGGAGCGGAGGATCTCGTGCCTGGAAGCGAGGCGCTCCGCGGCACCCCGGAGCTTTGCCGGGTCGAGCGGTCCCTCGATGAGTACCGCGCACCATCGCGCGGACGAACCCCCTCCGTCCTGAGTAAGCGACCAGGCGCGCTGCTGCTGAGGAGAGAGCCGAACCCCTGTGCGGCTGCTCCGGCTCAACCCGCCGCCTCTTTCAGCTGGAACACTGACCACAACACCTCTGCGTCGGCGGATGATGGATCAGGGCGCGATAGCACTGCAGCGCGCAGCGCGTGCCCGCTCGTCCATTCTAATTCTTTACCCCTCGGCGGCGGGGCGCGACTCGCGAGGCCACCGGCCGGGGCGCCCTTCGCTCCGGAGGCGGGCCGGTCCACACGTCGTCCTTTCCTGAGACCATTGGCGGGATTGTCAGACGGCGTGTTGGTTTGCGACGGCCCGTCTCCATCGCGCTCATCCCAGGACATCGGATTTATTCACAGCGAACTCGTCGAGGCAGCGCGTCAACTGCTCGGCCAGGATCGGGACTCTCGGCTCGTGGACGATGGCGCCATGGTAGCCGGGAACGTGATGCACCTCCACGCCGCCCTGTGCGACGCGCGTCCACCCGAGGTTCCGATCCTCGCCGTACCCGGCCGGCTGGCGCGTCGCGCGGAAAAGAATCAGCTTTCCGGGGTATGGCTGAGGGATGTATCGGTTCTTGGCCTTTCCGATCGCCTCTTCGACCTGCCGGAGCTTGCGCGGCAGGCCCATGGCCTTGCGGACCTTCGACCATCGCCGCTCGTTCTTGATCCAGATGTTGCGGGCGAGAACGCCGGACTTCGTTGTGATGTAACTCACTTTCCCTCGAACACCCGCGGAGGCGGCGATGTTTCCGGCATGCAAGTCAACTCTCTCAACGAATTCCACCCACCTGGTATGGGCGGAGCGTTTCGGTCTCTCCTTCGGGTAGTCCGGCCCCCACGTGTCGAAAACGGCCAGGATTCCGACCGCGTCGCCGTCCCTGTGCAGTTGTTGAGCCATTTCAAACGCGATGATGCCCCCGTAAGAGGAGCCGGCCAGGTGGTACGGGCCGTTTGGCTGCAGCTGGCGGATCTCCTTGATGTAATGGGCGGCCATGTCTTCGACCCGCTCCGCCCTCGGGGATCTGCCGTCGAGGCCTTGCGCCTGGAGCCCGTAAAGCGGCTGGTCGGGTCGCATCCGGCGGGCAAGGTCCGTATAGAAGAGCACGTTGCCGCCTCCCGCGTGGATGCAGAAGAGGGGCCTTTTGGTCCCGCGGGACTGGATGGGGACGAGCGACGTCCACGAGGGCTTCCATCCCTCCTCGCGCAGGATCGCGGCGAGCTGCTCGATCGTCGGCGCCTGAAAAACCGTGGCGAGAGGGAGCTCGCGGCCAAACTCATTCTGAAGCCGAGCGAAGAGCCGGACGGCGAGAAGGGAGTGCCCCCCGAGGTCGAAGAAATTGTCTCCCGTCCCCACGCGGTCGACGGAGAGGATTTCTTCCCACATTTTCGCAAGTCTCGTTTCGATCTCATCCCGCGGGGCGATGAACGACCGGCCACCCTCCGCGCCGGCCCGGTCGGGCTCGGGAAGAGCGCGGCGGTCGAGCTTGCCCGTGGTTGTGAGAGGTATCGCGTCGAGGCTCACGAAGAGCGACGGGATCATGTAATCGGGCAGCGTCCGGGCCAGTCTCTGGCGCAGGTCCGCCGCCGTGGGGCCGGGCCTCCCGGCAGGCACGACGTACGCCACGAGCTTCCTGTCCTGCGCCTCTCCCTGGGGAACGACCACCGCGTCGGCGACTCCGGTCGACCGGCGGAGCGCCGCTTCGATCTCACCGAGCTCGATTCGATACCCGCGGATTTTCACCTGCTCGTCGACGCGATCCAGATACTCGATCTCCCCGTCCGCCCTGTAACGGACGCGGTCGCCGGTGCGATAGAGCCGTGCGCCGGGCTCGAAAGGATGCGGGGGAAACTTTTCGTCGGTCAGCGCCGGCCGGTTGAGGTACCCGCGCGCGAGCCCCTCTCCTCCGATGTGCAGTTCCCCGGATACGCCGATCGGCACGGGCTCGAGGCGGCGATCGAGCACATAGGCCTGGGCGTTGGAAATCGGCCTTCCAATCGAAAGCCCGCGCCCGCCCGCGACACCCGCGGCCGTCAATTGAGAGAACGTCACGGCGACGGTTGTTTCCGTCGGCCCGTAGCCGTTCAACAGAGGGACCTCGGGCCCCGCCGCCTCGAGCCACTGCGCGGCGCGCTCGGGAAGGGCCTTCTCTCCCCCGATGATCACGAGGCGGAGCGACGCGGGAATCGCAATGTTGTCCGCCGCGACTCCGGCGCAGAGCTCATGCCAGTACGCCGTCGGAAGATCGAGCACGGTGATTCCGAGCTCGCCGGAGGTCTTCAGAAAGACTTCGGGAGACTCCAGCATCCGGTCGCTCCTCAACACCAGATTCGCCCCTCTCCAGAGGCAGGGGAAGATCTCCTCGGCCGCGGTGTCGAAGCTGATCGAAGCGAATTGAAGCACCCGGTCGGTCGGGACCAGCTCGAATTTCCCGGACGCGAAAGCCGTGTAGTTCACGATCGACCGGTGCGGGATCTGCACGCCCTTCGGCGTTCCCGTCGACCCGGAGGTGTAAATGATGTACGCGAGGCTCTCTGGATTCGCGAGACGGCCCGGGTTGACGTCGCTCTCGCGGGCCATCGTCTTCGCATCGGCGTCCAGGCGCACGACGGTCGCGACCCCGGCGGGCAACCGCGTCGTTAGCCTCTCCGAGGTGAGGACCACGCGCGCGCCGCTGTCTTCGACCATGAAGGCCAGCCGTTCGGGCGGATACGCCGGATCGAGCGGGACGTACGCTCCCCCCGCCTTCAGCACCGCGAGAACGGCGATGACCATCTCGAGAGACCGCTCCAGGCAGACCCCGACGAGCACGTCCGGACCGACCCCGAGCCGGCGGAGGAAATGTGCGACCCTGTTGGCGCGCGCATTGAGGTCCCGGTAGCTGGTACGCGAGCCTTCCGCCGTCACCGCGATCGCCTCGGGGCTCCTGTCGACCTGCTCTTCGAACAGCTCGTGAAGGCAGCGGTCCCGCGGGAACGCCTTCGCCGTGTCGTTGAACCCCGTCAGGATGCCCCGGCGCTCCGCCGCCGACAACAGCGGCACCGCCAGGACGCGGGAATCGGGGTCCGCCGCGATTCCTTCGAGAAGAGTCTGGAAGTGACTCGCCAGCCGCTCGATGGTCGAGGCGTCGAAGAGCTCCGTGTTGTAGGAGAAAAGGCATCCGAGCCCTTCCTCCCGGTCGGTGACGTCGAGGCTCAGATCGTAGTGCGACATCGGCCGGCCGACCGCAAAGGGGCGCACGACCAGGCCGGCAAACTCCCGGCGGTCGGCCGGAGCGTTCTGGAGCCCGAACATCACCTGAAAGACGGGGCTGTGGGCAAGGCTCCTTTCGGGCTTCAACTCTTCGACCAGCCGCTCGAACGGGAGGTCCTGGTGCGCGTGCGCTTCGAGTGAGACGTCTCTCGTCCTGCGAAGGAGCTCCCGGAAGGACGGGTCGGCCGAGAGATCCGCCCGGAGGACGAGCGTATTAACGAAGCAGCCGATCAGCTCTTCCGTCTCCCGCCGGTTTCGGCCGGCGATCGGCGTCCCGACGACGAGATCCGTCTGCCCCGTCACGCGCGCGAGGAACGTCTCGAAGGCGGCGAGCAGCGCCATGAAGAGAGTGACGCCCTCGCGCCGGCACAACGCGCGCAGCCGCGAAGAGAGGTCCGGCGGCAGCACGACGCGGAACCTTTCGCCCTGAGCGGTCTGGACCGACGGCCGGGCGCGGTCGGACGGCAGGTCGATCAGCCCCGGCGCCCCCGCGAGCTGCTGCTTCCAGTACGAGAGCTGAGACTCGAGAACTTCCCCGCTCAACCACTGCCGTTGCCATTCGGCGAAATCCGCATACTGGATCGGCAGGTCGGGCAGCTTCGGGGGCGACCCGCTCCTTCTCGCCGCGTAGAGGAGCTCCAGGTCGCGGAACAGAACGCCCATCGACCAGGCGTCGAACACAATGTGATGGAAAGTCAGAAGCAGAACGTGGGACTGGTTCCCGAGCCGGAGCAGGGTGACCCGCGCCAGCGGGCCCTCCGCCAGAGCGAACTGCCGGTTTGCCTCCTCCGCGGCCCGCCGGCGAGCCTCGTCGACGCGGTCGGCCTCGGGAAGCGTCGTCAAGTCGACGACCGGAAGGGGAAGAGAGAGCGAGGGCGCCACGACCTGTACGGGTCTGCCCTCCGTCATCCGGAACGTGGTCCTCAGCACCTCGTGGCGGGCGACGATGTCCTGAAAGCTCCCGGCCAGCGCCTCGCTGTCGAGCTCTCCTTCAATGGAAAACGCGTTGGGGATGTTGTAGAGCGGCGATGCCGGGTCGAGCTGGTCCAGAAACCACAGCCGCTCCTGCGCGAAGCTCGCGGGGAAAACATAGACCTCCGGCCCCGCGTCCGCGGCTTCTGGCCGCATCGTGCCGGGAAGCGGAGGGGTCACCGGGTCAGCTCTTCTCGAGATCGGAGAGCTTCATACGCCGCCGCTCGCGTGAGACCCGGGCGATGGCGGCCGAGGGGGGGGCGGGCGCGGAGACGGACCGCGCCACCTCGCCCGCGAACGCGGCAACGGTGGGCCTTTCGAAGAGGCCGCGAAGCGGCACGTCGATTCCGAACCGTTCGCGAATCCGGGACATCAGCCGGGTAGCGAGGAGCGAGTGTCCGCCGAGATCGAAGAAGCTCTCCTCGACCCCGACGGATTCGAGTCCTAAAACGTCGGCCCAAAGCGTCGCCAGCGCTTCCTCCGTCTCGTTACGCGGAGCCACCGACGGCGCCCGCTCGGAGCGGGCCGGCGTGTCTCTGTTCGCGAGCGCGCGGCGATCCACCTTTCCGTTCGGGGTCAGCGGAAGGCGTTCGAGAGAGACGAAGCCGGAGGGGATCATGTACTCCGGCAGCTTCCCCGCGAGAAACTCCCGAAGAACCTCGGGATCGACGCGCTCTCCCGGCGCCGGCACGATCCACGCGAACAGGCGCTTGTCGCCCCGCGGGCCGTCGCCGAGGATGACCGCCGCCTCCCGTACGCCACCGTGCTGGAGGAGGACCGACTCGATCTCGCCCGGCTCGATCCGGAAGCCCCGCAGCTTGACCTGCCCGTCGAGACGGCCCAGAAACTCGAGCGTCCCGTCGGCCGCATGACGCGCGAGGTCTCCAGTGCGATAGAGGCACTCGCTGCCCCCACGGAAGGGGTCGGGCACGAACTTCTCCGCGGTCAGCTCCGGCCGGTTCCAGTATCCGAGCGCGACACCGGCTCCGCCGATGAAGAGCTCGCCCGGGATTCCAATCGGCGCCGGCCGCGCGGCGGGATCGAGGACATACATGCGCGTGTTGGCGATCGGACGGCCGATCGGCGCGGAGGCGCCCGGAATGTGTTTGCCGATCGGATGCATCGCGGACCAGATCGTCGTCTCGGTCGGACCGTAGAAATTCCACAGCTCGCGGCAGCGGCTCGAAAGGTCGCGCGCGAGGTCCCGCGAAAGCGCCTCGCCTCCGCAGAAGATCCGCCCCGGGGCGCCTCCCTGCCAGCCTCCCTGCAGAAGAAGCTGCCACGTCGCGGGGGTTGCCTGCATCGTCGTCACCCGGTGGCGGGCTATGCGTTCGAGAAGCCGGGGGGCGTCGGCGGCCACTTCCCGCGACACGAGCACGAGGCGGGCGCCGGTCACGAGAGGCAGGTACAGCTCGAGGGCCGCGATGTCGAATGAGAGCGTGGTCACGGAGAGGAGAACATCGGTCCGGGAGAGCCCGGGCCGTTCGCGCATCGAGCCGATCAGATTGGCGAGGGCGCGGTGCGGGATCGCGACTCCCTTCGGCCGGCCCGTCGACCCGGAGGTGTAAATCAGGTACGCGCGGTCTTCGGGTCCCGGCGTGTCGGGGAGGTTCTCGCCGGAAAGCGTCGGCACCCCCGCCGGGTCTTCCTCCCCGGCGAAGAGGACGGGTCCCGCGAATGCGCCGAATCGCCCGACGAGGTTTCGCGAGGTCAGAAGGCCGGAGACGGGCGCGTCCCCGATCATGAAGTCGATCCGGTCGCGCGGGTAGTCGGGGTCGAGCGGGAGATAGGCGGCTCCCGCCTTCAGGATCCCGAGCAGGCTCGCGAGCATCGCGAGAGACCGGTCGAGTGAAATCGCGACGAGCGAACCCCGTCCGAGGCCGAGCGCCTGAAGACGCCGGGCAATGACGTTGGCGCGCGCGTTCAATTCCCCGTACGTCATTTGCTCGGATTCGAAGACGGCGGCGATCGCGTCCGGCGTGCGAGCCGCCTGCGCCTCGAACATCCGCGAAAGCGGCCCTTCCGGCGGCAGCGGCGCATCCGTGGCGTTCCAGTCGAAAAGGATCGTGTGTTCCTCGTCTGGCGTCAAGAGCCGGAGCGTAGAGATCGGCGCGTCAGGATCCAGGAGCGCCGCTTCCAGGAGCGCTTCGAAGTGCCGCAGCCAGCGCGCGATCGTCGGGCCGTCGAACAGGTCCACGTCGTATTCGGCGCGCGCCCGCATGCCGTCGGCCGCCGGAGAGAGCGACAGGGTCAGATCGAATTTCGCGGTCGAGAGCGCGAACGGCAGGGGCTCGACCTCGAGCCCCTCCATGTCCAGGTCCGACACCGGAGCGTTCTGGAGCATGAACATCACCTGGAAGAGGGGCGTGTGGCTCAGGCTCCGGTCCGGGTTCAACTCTTCGACGAGCTTCTCGAAAGGGATGTCGGCGTGGGAAAAGGCGTCGAGGGCCACTTCACGGACGCGCCGCGTCAGCTCGCGAAAGGACGGGTCTCCGGACACGTCCGTCCGCAACACGAGGGTGTTCAGAAAGCAACCGATTAACCCCTCCATTTCCGGACGAGTGCGTCCGGCGATCGGCGAGCCGACGACGATGTCCTCGCTGCCGGTGAAACGCGACAAGAGCGCGTTGAAGGCCGCGAAAAGAGACATGAAGAGCGTCAGGCCTTCCTTCTGACTGAAGGCGGACAGCGCCGCCGTCGTCGAAGCCGAAAGGGTCAGGGTTTCCCGCGCTCCCCGAAATCCCTGCACGGGAGGACGCGGCCGGTCGGCCGGCAGATCCAGAACGTGAGGCGCTCCCTCGAGGCGGGCCTTCCAGTAGGAGAGCTGGCGCGAGAGGACCTGCCCGTGGTCCGCGCCCCGCTGCCACTGCGCAAAATCCGCGTACTGAATGGACAGCGGCGGCAGCGGCGACGCCACGCCGCCGGCGCTCGCGCCGTAGAGAGCGCCGAGCTCGCGGAAGAGAATGCCGGCCGACCACGCATCGCTCACGATGTGATGATTCGCCAGCACAAGGACATGCTCGTCTTCGGACATCCGGAGCAGCTGTGCGCGCAGGAGGGGGCCGCCGGCGAGGTCAAACGGGGTCTGCTCCTCGCGCCGGGCGACGCGAGCAGCGGCTTCTTCCCGCTCTGCAGGAGAGAGGGAGCTCAAATCCGTGACAGGCAGCGGAATCGAGCCGCGCTCCGCGATGCGTTGCCGGGGCTCGCCTTCAACCACCGCGAAGGTGGTCCGGAAGACTTCGTGACGCTCCACAAGCCCTTCCAGGGACCGGCGGAGGGCCTCCACGTCGAGGCGCCCGCGCAGTCGGACGGACCTCGTGACGTTGTACAGGATGCTTCCGGGCTCGAGCTGGTCCAGAAACCAGAGCCGCTGCTGAGGAAAGGAGAGGGGAGCTTCGGCGCGGTTCACGCGCCTGGCGATCGACTCCGCGGCGACGGCCCTCTCGCCCCGCTCCCGCAGGCGCCGCTCGAGCAGTTCGCGTTTGGCAGGAGACAGTCCCGCGATCCGAAGCGCGAGATCAGGCTCGGAGGGGCGGCTCATGGCCGACCTCCTGGGCGTCCTGCTCGTCGGGCAGATTTTCGAGCTCGTCGAGAATGCTGGAGACGTCGGCGTCGTCGGCGGCCGCGGTGCGCGCGGCAAGCTCCGCGACCGTCGGGGATTCGAAGACCCAGCGGATGGGAAGATCGCGCTGGAAGGCTTTGCGCATCCGGGAGACGACTTGCGTCACCAGAAGCGAATGCCCCCCGAGCTCGAAGAAGTTGTCGGTGGACCCGACGCGTTCGATTCGCAGCACTTCTGCCCAGATCCGCGCAACCGTCTCCTCGGAGCGCGTCGCGGGAGGGACATACTCCCGGCCGGCGCCCGCCAGCTCGGGAGCCGGGAGCGCGGCGCGATCCACTTTCCCATTCGGGGTCAGCGGAAGGGAATTCAGCGCGACGAACGCGGAGGGAATCATGTAGTCGGGCAGGCGCGCCTTGAGCCAGGTCCGCAGATCGTCGGGGGGAACCGCGGCGCCGCGCTCCGGCACGACGTACGCCACCAGCCGCGAATCGCCCGGGGAGTCTTCCCGAACCGCGACGAAGGCCTCCCGGACGCCGGGGTGAGCCGCGAGAGCCGACTGCGCCTCGCCCGGCTCGATGCGGAATCCGCGGATCTTCACCTGATCGTCGACGCGGCCGAGGAATTCGATTTCTCCCGCGGGATGATGGCGGACGCGATCCCCAGTTCTGTACAGCCTGGCCTGCGCGCCGTTTGAAAACTGATTCGGCACGAACCGCTCGGCGGTTTCCGCGGGCTGGCGGACGTACTCCCGCGCGACACCCGTTCCGCCGACGTACAGTTCCCCGGCCACGCCGACCGGCACCGGGTTCATCGCGGCGTCCAGAACGAAGGCCTCGGCATTGTCGATCGGCCGGCCGACCGGAACCGTGCGGGAGGCGGTCGTTCCCCGGTCCGTCACCTGATACGTGAGGCATCCGACCGTCGCCTCCGTGGGACCGTAGTGGTTGACGATACGGCAGTCCGCGCCGGTCGCGCGAATGCGATCGACCAGGTCCCAGGAAAGCGCCTCCCCGCCCAGCATGAGCGCCCGCTTCGGGAGGACGCCGAGGCCGCCGCTCGCGAGCAGCGCCGCCAGATGCGAGGGAACGATCTTCAGGACGTCGATCTCGTTTTCGGTCATGTAACGCGCGAGGCGGTCGCCTTCCATCGCGGTCTGGTAGTCGATGACGTGGAGACACCCGCCCGAAAGAAGCGCCGGAAATATCGACGTGTTCCCGAGGTCCGCGCTGATGGTCGATACCGTCGCGAACGACCAGGGCCGGTCGGGCGCCAGGAGGCGCAGGACGAACTCCGCGTAATTGACGAGGCTCTCGTGCCGGACCACGACGCCCTTCGGGACGCCGGTCGAGCCCGACGTGTACATGACATAGACGGTGTTCTCGGCGCGCGCTTTCGACGGGGAAACTCCCGCGGGCTCTTCGGCCCCGCGAATGGCGTCGGAGGTGAGTTTTTCTCCCGCAAACCGTTCGAATTTCGAAAGCCAGGCGGCCGATGTCAGGACGAGCGCCGCGCCGCACTGCTCGAGCTGCGCCACGAGCCGCGCGTCGGGATGCTCCGGGTTCAAGGGGACGTAGGCGCCCCCCGCTTTCAGGATCGCGATCATCGCGACGAACACTTCGACCGAGCGGTCGAGAGCGAGCCCGACGCAGACATCCGGCGCGACGCCGCGGGAGGAGAGCCGCCCCGCAAGCGCGTCGGCGCGCGCATTCAATTCGGCATAAGTCAGGCGATCGCTTCCGCAAACCACCGCCGGGGCGGCCGGAGTCCGCTTCACCTGGTCCTCGAAGAGCTCGTGAATGGTGCGGGAGCGGGAGAACGGGGCCGCGGTCTGGTTCCAATCCACCAGGACCTTCCGGCGCTCGGCCTCTCCCAGGATCGGCAGCGCGCCCGCCGCCACCCGGGGGTTCCGGACGGCCGCCGGGACCAGCACCTCGAGATGCTTCGCGAGTCGTCCCGCCGCCTCCCGGGCCGCCGGATCCGCGTCGGAACCGCAGGTCACGAGGATCGCGTCGTCAGTCTCCCGGACGCACTCGACCCAGAGGGGCCAGCCGCCCTGCGGAGCGGAATCGCGCAGGACCCGGAACCGGAGTGCGTCCCCGCTCGATCCAGGCCGTTCTGCATACTCGAAACCCGTCCGACCACGCCTCGCGCCCGTGGAAACCTCGAGATCTTCGCTCCGCCCGTAGTACTCCTCCCACTCGTCGTTCTGCCGCCTGGCATTCGCAATGCTTCGGACCGTCTCCGCGAAGTCCAGGGCCGGATCGAAATGCGCGGCGACGGGAAGCGCCTTCGCGAACGGCCCGATCGCCCCGTGGAGGTCCTCGAGCTTGCGGCCGTGGTGAATCTCTTCCGTGATGAGTCCGGCTTCGCCGGCGGTCCGGGCGAGGAGAATCTGCCAGCACGCGAGCAAAAAATCTGGCGCTGAGACCCCTTCGGCCGCGCACCATCGATCGATCTCCGCCGTGATTCCCGCTTCCAGTCGCATCGGCCGGGATTCTTCCGCGGACACGCCCTTGAGCCCGCCGAACGGAATCGCGGTGACAGCCTCGGAGATGCCGTTCCAGTGCTCGCGGCCGGAGCGACCGGCCTCATCATCGGCTTCCAGCATCTCGTTCTGCCACTCCGCAAAGTCCGCGTACTGCGGCACGGCATCCGGCGAAACGTTCTCGCGGCCGTTAGAGAGCTCCGCGAGCGACTCCGCCATCAGTTGCAGGCTGCGCCTGTCAGCCGTGAGAAGCGGCGCGCCGAAAACCAGAACGTGGCGTGTGTCCGACAGCCGGGCGAGAGACAGCCGGAAGACGGGTCCGCGCTCGAGGTCGAACGCCGTCGCCTCTTCCCACCGCGCTAGCTCCCGGGCCACCGCGAGCTCCTCCGCCCCCCCGGCCGCGTCCACGGTTCGCCATCCGGGCGTGCCCGTCTCCGACACGACCTGCAACGGGACGCGCATGCCCGGCCGGCGGGGAAACGTGGTGCGGAGGATCTCGTGCTCGGAGGCGAGGCGGGACGCGGCTTCGCGCAGCTTCACCTCGTCGAGCCGTCCCTCGATCGAGAGGGCGCACCATCGCGCGGGCGATCCGGCCCCGCCCCCCTCCTTCGAGAGCGACCAGGCGCGGCGCTGCTGCGGAGAGAGCCGGAACCCTTCCTGAGAACCCTCGTTCAACCCGCGGCCTCGCTCATCTGGATCATTTCCCCCATCGCGACGACGATCTTCCGCGGCCCCACGTAGGGATTTCGAGCATGCGCGGTCATCATGTTGTTCAGCATGATGACGTCGCCCGCCTGCCAGGGGAAGGCAACGGAAGTCTCCCGGTACACCCGGCTCACTTCCTCCATCACCGGGTCTTCGATCCGCGAACCGTCGCCGTAGTAGACGTTGCGCGGAAGGTCCTCTTCCGGGAGCATCGAGCTCAAGGATTCCCGCACCGCGGGGTCGAGACACGACACATGGTGGAGCTGGAGCTGGTTGAAAAACGACATCTCGCCCGTCTGCGGGTGGCGCACGATTGCCGGGCAGCGCTGCCGGGTGCGCAGGTTGTTCTCGCCCGTCCACTCGAACTCGGTGCCCGCGCGGCGGCAGGCCTCCTCGACCTTGGCCCGGTCCTCGGTCCCGTAGAAGCTCTGCCAGCTCACGTCGAGCCGCTCGGTGTAGTTGCGCACGTAGAGAAGACCCTTCTCGGCGAAGCGGTCGCGGATCGCCGCATCGAGCCGCTGGTAGACCAGACGGCAGTCGACGATCGGCGTCTCTCCCCCGCTCTGCGAAGGCAGCACGCAGTAGAAGAAGATCTTCATCGGCCACCGGTGCATGTGCGAGCTCTCGTTGTGAAAGAGGATCGGCTGGTCAGAAGGGTACGGAGTCGACCCGTAGACCTTCCCGCCGACCGCCTCGCGCGGGAGGTCGCCATATTCTCCGAACAGCTCGGGGCACAGTCCCGACGCGAATCGCTCGAACTCGTCGGCGGACTTAACCCCGAATCCCCGGAAGAGAATCGCGCCGTGCTGGAGGAGGCTCGCTTCGAGAAACGGCCGCTCCTTCGCGGCCCACTCGGCGAGGTCCATCGCGTCCGCCGCGGGCCGGACGACCAGCGGGCAGGCCACTCCGGGGGTGAGCTCGCCGACCTTGACTTCCTCCATCTTCGCCAGATCGACGCCCTTTCGGCGCATCGACTTCAGCCGGCTGGACTGCGCCTCCCGGCGCTCCTCCTTGACTTCCGCGAGACGTTTTTTTTCCGCTTCACTCAACATTTCGAGGTTCTCCAGCCGCGTGTCCGGCCTTTCGCAGGCGCTCTCCAGCAGACGCCGATAGCGCTCAGCCATGTCTTGAATCGTCGCCCCGTCAAAGAGTGCCGTGTTGTAGACCCAATTGGCATGGAAACCGTCTTCCGCCTCGTATGCAAAAACGGCGAGATCGAACCGGGCCACATCCGTCCCGACGTCGACTCCAGAGAAGTCGATGCCGGTGAGCCTCGCGGATGCCGGCGGGATGTTCTGCATGACGAAGAGCACCTGGACCAGGGGATTTCGGCTGAGATCCCGCTCGGGCCGCAGCTCTTCGACGAGTTTTTCGAAGGGAAGATCCTGATGGGCATAGGCGCCCAGTGCCGATTCGCGGACCCTCCCGAGCAGCTCACGGAAGGGGGGATTACCGGAGAGATCCGTCGAGATCACGAGGAGGTTCACGAAGAAACCGATCATGTTCTCCGTCTCGGAGCGGGACCGGTTCGCGATGTCCGTCCCGACGAGGATGCGGCTCTGACCCGTCTCGCGGGCGAGCAGGGCCTGGAACGCGGCGAGAAGGGTCATGAAGAGCGTCCCGCCCTCCGCGCGGCTCAGGTCTTTCAATCGTTCGGTCAGGGGAACAGGGAGGCTTTGCGAATGCCGGGCGCCAGCGAAGGTCTGCACCGGGGGGCGCGGACGGTCGGTTTTTAACGCGAGAGGAGCTCGGTTGCTCCCGAGCACCCCGCGCCAGTAGGAGAGATGCCTCGCGAGGACTTCGCCGCTCATGAGCTCCCGCTGCCAGACGGCGTAGTCGACGTACTGAATGGGAAGTTCGGGCAACGGCGACGGGAGTCCGGCGGCAAACGCCTCGTAGAGCTGCGCAAGCTCCCGGATCACGATGCCGAGCGACCAGGCGTCGCAGACGATGTGATGGAAAGTCAAAATCAGCGCGTTGTCGTCGGGCCCGAGCCGGACGTGTCGGACACGTAAAGGCGCCTCGCGCGACAGATCGAACCCGATCCGGGCCTCCCTGCGGGCAATCTCCAGCACCAGATCGTCGGCGCCGGCGCCGGTGGCGCCTTGCTCCTCGTGCTCCTCGGGCGCAAGCCTGACCGGCAGCTCCCGCAACACGCGTTGCGCGGGCTCCCCCTCCTCCGAAACGAAGATCGTCCGGAGAGACTCGTGCCGGCGTACGATCTCGGAGAGCACGCGGCCGAGGCTCTCCACGTCCACGGCGCCTCTCAGCCGGAGGACCCGCTGGACGTTGTAATGAGACGCGGACGGGTCGAGCTGCTGGACGAACCAGAGTCGCTGCTGCTGGAACGACAGCGGGTATCGCCGTCTGGATTCCGCCTTGCGGACCGGAGGCGTCGTGACCCCCTCGGCCGCGCGACGCGCCGACTCGACACGCTCGGAGAGACCCGCCACGGTGGGCGCCTCGAAGAGCGCCCGCAGCGGCAACTCGACGCCGAACGCATCGCGGATACGCGACACGGCGCGCGTGGCGAGCAGGGAGTGGCCGCCGAGCAGGAAGAAGTCGTCGTGCACCCCCGGCGAAGGCACCTGCAGCACTTCGGACCAGATGCCGGCGATCAGAGCTTCCACTTCGGACCGCGGCGCCTGGGAGGACCGCGTGGACGAGCTTCCCGCCGGTTCAGGTTTCGGAAGAGCGGATCGGTCCACCTTCCCGTTGGGAGTGAGCGGGAACTCGGAAATGGCCACGAAGAGGGACGGAACCATGTACTCGGGAAGCCGCGTCTGCAGATAGTCCCGCAGCTCGCCGGCCGCGCGCGGAGCGCCCGCAAAGCGAACGTAGGCTACCAGGCGGCCTCCGGCAGAGTCCGCTTGCGCCGTCACTGCGCATCCGGCGACCGCCTCATGCCCCAGCAGAGCCGCCTCGACGTCTCCGAGCTCCACGCGGTATCCGTGGACTTGGACCTGGTGGTCCTGCCGGCCCAGGTATTCCAGGGATCCGTCGTTTGCGTACCGGGCACCGTCGCC